>CALUTA010000191.1 GCA_944323585.1 Candidatus Gastranaerophilales bacterium | reverse complement strand
TCTTTCCCCTATACGATAGAGGATGAAATCATTCGCGCGGCGAGAAAAGCCATGCGGTTAGGAGGCCCCATGACACGGAGGAGAGTTGTTTTTGTCCGGAAGGACGGGCGCAGGTACATCACAGAGGAGTTCAACGGGGATAAAGCCGAATACGCCGCCCGGGGAGATTGCCTGGACGGCTGCGATTTGGACTGGCCGGAGATCCGTGCGCTCTTTGTGGCGGCGGATACCTATTTGAAGTTCATCAAGGCCAATCTGACAGCACAGGCGGCGTACCACTCCTTCCTTGGAGAAGGGGGTAATGCCGGCGTGGTCCGCAACCTCCGGAAAGGGCGAAAACTGCCGCCTGCCGACAGCGTGCTGTTTATCTATGAGCAGCCCACAGCGGACGGAGCCAGATTCTTGGAACAGGAGATGACTGAGGGATGAGTACAGAGTATATTCGAGCGGTCAGCATCCGGCGGGGCCAGGTTTACTTGACCTCGAAGAGCAGCAACGATGATGTACCTTATCACGCCTGGCACTGTGAGAGCCTTTCCAAAGTCTATGGGGAGGAAGGACAGCCGGGACTGGATCGGGAGATCCTGCGGATGCTCTGCGAATATGCGGTCCTGAAGGGGCATCACCCGAGCCTTGAGCGATACCGCCATGCGCTGGAGGCGCCTGAGAAAGAGAAAATCTTCCAAGAGACAGCCCAGGCGCTCCAGGCGGCGTATGATCTGCTCCAGAGCGAGGATCAGGCACACCCGCTCACAGCGCAATCCGAGGCGGCCCGTGCTTATCGGCTGACGGCACGGAAGCTGCAGGATCGGCAATACACAGCGCTGGCCAGGCTGTGCAGTGAATGCTCGGGGTAGGATCCACAGCCAAACAGGGGTGAATACCACAGGCCACAACAGGATGTAGCAACATTGTTGCTACATCCTGTTGACTTATTTACTCTGCTTGGCTATACTAAAAGCAGAAGAATACATGGGAGGGATCGGACATGGAAAACATTGTATCGGCGCCCAAGACGGATATGTTCCGTTTCCGTATCAATCCGGAGATAAAAAAACAGGTAGAGGATGTCTATGCGAAAAATGGCCTGACGCTCACACAGGCTCTGAATATCTTCATCCAGCAGTCCATCAACGCCGGAGGGTTCCCTTTCCAGGTAAACGAGGAGAATGCGGAGCTAATCAAAGCGAGGGCGATGGAACGGTTGATGAAGGAACTGGAAGCTGGCGAGAACTCTGGGGAACTCATTGATGAAGCGGAAGCATACCGCCTGCTTGGAGTGACTGAACTGTGAAACTGCAGTATAGGCCGGCTGCTATTTCAGACATCGGCAAGCCTTCAGATTATATAGCTGATGTGCTCAAAAACCGTAGTGCGGCGAATAGACTCAAATCGAAAATTCTTGCAGGTGTGTCCCTTTTGAAGGATAATCCATATATGGGGACTCCGCTATCCAGTAGGTACGACGGCGTTCCGGAGGATATTCGGTTCCTTGTTATCAGTAAGCAGTTGGTCTTCTACAAGGTTACTGAAACCGGAATTGAGGTGATCCGGGTCTTGGATGGCCGGACGGACTATCTGGTGCATCTGTTTGGCGCTGAAGATCCGGAATAAAGCATCCATATAGGGGTGACTGCAAGGAGATGCTTGCAATCCACTGACCAATCCGCTATAATACAACCATACAGTATCCGTTGTTTGCCGCCGGCAGACACAGTAACCGTGTTTCACAGCTCCCAGAGGTCAAATGGCCTTTGGGAGTTTTTTTCATTTTATCACAGCCTAAGCAGGCTCACAATTTGATATTCCGCGCCGAAAAGGCACCAAGCGCATGGATCGCAGCGGATCCATGCGCTTGTTTTTATATACAGACAAAGGCAGCAGAGCGCAAAAGAATAGGAGGTGCATTACAATGCGAAAAGATCTAAACGCGGGCGGTTCTCTGCGGGCCGTCATGCAGCAGTATCATCTGGCGCTGGAACAGGCGATCTGCCAGCTGGCGCAGGCCGTTGGGAACCATCCCCCGGAGCGGGCGGAGATCGCCCTTTTTTTTCAGGAACTCATTGACGGTGGCTGGGACGCCTATGAGGAGGCCACGGCCCACGAAAGTGAGGAACTGAGAAAAGAGGATCGGGAGATCCTTGAGCTGCAGGAGCAGATCCGCCAGATGCTGGACAGAGAGGGCCAGAGACAATTTGACCGGTATGAAGACTGCCTGAACTGCCGGATGACCTCGGAATTGGACCAGGCTTACCTGGTCGGGTATCAGACGGCCATCCGGCTGCTGCTGATGGGGATTCTGCCGGCGGACACACTGCTGGCGCGCAATGCCCGGCATGAGCCGGAGGAAGAGGAGGAAAAAACGTGAAACCTGATTGGATCATTCACTATATCCTTGCCGACCGGCCCAGCAGCCATACCCACGGCCTGGATCGGCATGGCAGCCTGGAACTGGAACTGAACCTGCCTGTACCCCAGGAAAAGGCGCAGATGATTCTCAATCTGCTCGGCCTGGAGATTACAGAAAAGGGCAAGTGCTATCGGTCTGGCGACAGGGAGGACGACATATTCACACTCCCGGTCTATTTCTTCGAGACAACGCCGGCGGTGCCGGACTCTTGCTTTTCCCGGGTGATGCGTGTTCTGGTCTGTGACCCGGACGGGAAATACCCATGGGAACCCGGCTGCGAGCCCGGCTATGCGGAGCAACTCAGTGAGGGCGAAAAGCGTGAAATGGCGCAGATTATCCGGCAGAGGAACTAACGCCTCGCAGGATTTATGCAGCGGATTTCTTATGCGGAATTGTCCGACGCGCTTTCCGCATATGGCCTGAGTATCGAGAAGGTCGTGCATGACCCAAC
>CALUTA010000190.1 GCA_944323585.1 Candidatus Gastranaerophilales bacterium | reverse complement strand
CCTATTTCTGTTTATGGCGTACCTGACATCCTTCCGAATACATACCTTAGTATCCGGTCAGAAGGCCTTTTACCGACCATTTTCGAGGACTCAAAAAATGGGTTCTTAGTATCTGAAGTATGCTCGCCAAGCTCGACTGCTTCAAGTAGAAAAAGCCCGGGGACTTCACAGCCGCCGGGCTTCCTCTTCTATACAGAAAAAATTACTTCGCGAATATACGTACCGGATTCGCATCTGTTCCTAGACTACAATTGGAGTCTAGGATGATTTTCCATGGAGTCGCCATCTCACAATGTCGTATCCGATTCTTATTGTTGTATACAATATGTAGCTCGCCTATATGTCCGTAACATAGGTGCTATATTTCGCAAGTAATATAATCAGTGTTTGCATATATCACCGAAAGCTGATTCGATGAAAAAGATATAGAATATCTTACCTTGCTGTAGTCCGACGAAAGTACGGTTGTCCCCAGCAGAACGGAACACATCGAGCTCTCCTTCACGCGTTATAAAAGCTGGAAGCTGCCTATACGGGATAATCTGTTCAACGGGAACCTTTTCCATTCCGAAGGAATGACGCGATGATTTACGTATCTCGGTCCAGCCCAATTCGGACAGCTTCTGCAACCTCATCAGGAAACCGTAGAAAAAGGATGCGTCGTTGCACCTGTCGATTGTCACATCCTTCAGATATTTGAAGGAAAACAGAGGATGGTCTATATCTGCGAACTGCTCAATCTCCCTTTCGCTGATACTGTATTTATCGGCAACTTCCTTTATCAGCCTTGTAGTCTTACCGACGGATTTCCCCTTCTTGCTCATTTCTTCAGACGTGTCCTGAAGAACGACCTCATCTTGTCCTTGTCGATTACATTTCCCTCTCCAGTGGATGTGCTTTTCCAAGGCATCTCCCTGTGGGTCATGTTCATAAGGCCGACTGCACTATACTTTCCGTACACATCGCACACTTCACGGAACAACGCCTCCTCCTTCCTGTCTGAGAACTCGAAATGAAGTTCCTTGTTGGACGGAATGCCGGATTTACCGCAACCTTTATAATACATATATACTGAAGGCACGACAGGCCCGTACATCCATGCCTCAATCTCGTCGTTGAACAGAGGCGTGCCGAACATGGCAAGATGGAACCCCTGCTGATAGTACAGCATCTTCTGGAGCTTGAGGTTCGTCATGAGGTCGCTACCGTCAGTGTTCTCGGCGTAGCGGAGAAGCTCGTTGGATATGTCGAGGACATCGTATGCCATTTTCGTTTCTCTCAATCTGGAATTATACATGTGACTTCCATTGGCAAAAGTAGTCAAATATTTTTATTCACTACCAATAACGATAATGTTTTTTTACCCTACCACCGTACAATATCCCACGATATACCGATTCCTATATACGGAGACAGATACATGTCTCCGTTATATACGAGCATCTCGTAACCCGCCTGCAGGCCGATGCCCCATCTTTTTCGTGAGTCCACGAAAATGTTCCTGGTCACGACCTCCGTCTGCGGATAGACCTCCACCCAGTCGAGCTCCGGCCTGTATCCGCTCACCTGTGCCGTATAAGTCGAGTCCCCGTACACTTTCGTCTCTTGCGGCAGGGAGAGATAGACCGTGTCGCCCACCGTCACGGTGTCGGTCACGGCCACGAGCATGGTATCGACGATTCGCACTTCCACCGGCACGGGCTTCTCTACAAGGAGGGTGTCCCGGATGCGGAGGGTTTGGTCTTTGTAATTACCCCGATTTCGGAGGAATTAGAACGGCAAGCCCTCCTTCCGAGCATGTAGTCCGAAAGGAATACCGCCGCGGGAAGGGCGGCTATGAGGAATTTCTTCAATAACGCTATCATAATTTTAAAAATTGGTTTGAAATTAAAATAAGGGACATTCTTGTTTTAATTTCTCATGCAGATTTAAAAAACAGTGAACTACCGAAGATTATTCGGTAGTTCTACAAATTTTATGTAAACGAAGCCGGCCCGGGAGGAACCCGGGTCGGAGAAAAATCAGACAGATATGGCCTGTCATTTGATAAATAAGTTGACATAATCAAGCAAAATGTATTTACGTCCTCTTTTGCTGTGCGTTATCTCATATAATATCCCGCGTTTCTCCATTTCTGAAAGTAGATTATAAGAAGAAGTAGCAGTTATATTTAAAAGGCTTGAAACAGAAGATGCATCTGTAAGTGGATACTTGTACATATCAGTTATAAGCTTCATTGCGTTCGCTGATTTAGACCCCATAGATTGGACAATCGCCTCGTACTCCTTTTCAAGTTTAAGTATTCCATCGAAAGTCGCTACGCTGTTCTCCGATGTTTCTATTATTCCCTGAAGGAAAAACATGATCCAGCCCTTGATGTCGTTTTCATTTCTCACCCGCATTATAGCGGAGTAATATGAGTTTCTATGCCTTTCCAAATAATCTGACAGATAAAGTACCGGTTGTTTCAGCAAGCCAACGCTTACAAGATAAAGTGTTATCAGCAGTCTGCCTATTCTTCCGTTACCATCGTTGAATGGATGTATTGTTTCAAATTGATAATGGATAATCGCGATTTTAAGTAAATCCGGAATTGGAACTATCGGTTTGTGTATGAACATTTCGATGTCTGAAATCAGATCTGCTATTTCAGTACATGGAGGTGGGACAAAAATAGCGTCTGATATGTTACTGCCTCCTATCCAGTTCTGCGTTTTCCTGAATTCGCCCGGCTGCTTATATTTTCCTCTGACATTTTCCATCAGTATGGCATGAATATTCCTTATCATACGAGAAGAAAGGGGCATGTCTTTCAGTTGCCGGATGGCAGTATTCATGGCTTTGATATAATTATGGACTTCC
>CALUTA010000189.1 GCA_944323585.1 Candidatus Gastranaerophilales bacterium | reverse complement strand
TGTATTGTTAGGCTTAGTCGGAAATTACCTCGTATTATATATATATTGGTTTGTTGAGGACAAAATAAAAAACAGGACAAAAACATAATAAATTTTGATAGTGTAATCCGTTGATAATTTTTATAACAATGCGATGGCGGTAATACAACATACCCCTCCCCTTTGCGGAAATCTTTCTATTTAAAATGGCAATTTTATACTACCTTGAAATCCGATAAAAAATGCAGTATTATTTGTATAAAGAATTGGAGGGCGAATGGGTGAAATAAAACTTTCCGGTATAGACAAAGACGGAAATGAAAGAGAATATTTCGCGGGGGATTTTAAAGGTCAAAAAGTCATTTTATATTTTTATCCGAAAGATAATACTTCCGGCTGTACTCAGGAAGCGTGCGATTTCAGGGACAATTTGAACCGGCTTACAAAATACGCTCCGGTTGTCGGGGTAAGTCCTGATTCAATCAAAAGCCACAAATCTTTCAGGGAAAAACAGGGATTGAATTTTATCCTTCTGTCGGATCCTGAACACAAACTTGCTCAAAAATTTGATGTTTGGAAAGAAAAATCAATGTATGGCAGAAAATACATGGGAATTGAACGTTCAACCTTTATAATCGACGAAAACGGCAATATTGAAAAAGAATGGCGCAAAGTTAAAGTGAAAGGCCATGTTGACGAAGTTGTCTCATATTTTGAAGAATAGGATTATCTTTGTTTGAGATAAACATAATATAAATGGGAGATTTTTATATGGATGCAAAAGTTTTGACTCAAATGTCTTATGGAGTTTATGTAGTATCGTCATTATGCGGCGAGCGGCCGGCAGGATGTATTGCAAACAGCGCAATTCAGGTAACCTACGACACAATTGCCGTGAGCATTCATCATGAGAATTTTACAAACAAATGTATTGAAGAGTCCGGCAAATTTGCACTTTCAATTCTGGGTGAGCAGGTGAATGAAAATATAATTCCGGTATTTGGCTTTCAATCCGGAAAAGATATCAACAAATTTGAAAACTTTAAGACCATAACAGCGGACGGACTTCCGGTTCTGGAAGATTCGATAGGATATTTAGTCTGTAATGTTGCCGGAAAACTGGAAACCGAAACGCATACAATTTTTCTCGGGAAAATTATATCGGCGGAAATGCTTCATGAAGATATTCCGATGACTTACGCTTATTATCACGCAGTAAAAAACGGCCTGAGCCCTAAAAATGCACCGACATATCAGGAAACAACATCAGAACATAAACTCGCCTACAGATGCAAAATCTGCGGATATATTTATGAAGGCGATATCACAAAAGAACCCGATACTTATGTTTGCCCGATTTGCAAAAAAGGCAAGGAATTTTTTGAGAAAATTTAACAGCTGAGTATAAATTATTTTTTTAATAATTTGGGTCTTTTTGCACAGGTTTTTCTGTGATTTCTGGCAAGTTTTTTAAGGTAATATTTTTTCTTTTTGCCGAAAGTCAGACGGGAAAGAATACTGTATTTTATAATTTTTCTTCGGATTTTTTTGTAACCGTCATTGACATAAGTTCCGTCAAGTTCAATGAGTTTGAAATCGGGATTTTTCAGCTTTTGCATCAAAAAAATAGAGAGCATATATTCGCCCAAAAATCCCAGAAATCTTGATTCAGCCTTGTCAAATCCGCTGCTGTCTACCCTTCTGTCAACTTCTTTGAGAACTTTGAATAAAAATTCGGAATATTCAAAAAATAATTTCTTCGGCATAATAAAAGAATTGCAGCAAAACATTGTTGTTCCCTGTTTGAATTCTTCAAATGTCTGCCGGTATTCAGGGCATAATTCCTTAATTACATCTTCAAAAATATCAAAAACTTCAAGCTTTTGAGCAAGAAGACCTTTGCGAAAATGTTCCCGCATATTATTTATAATGATGCCATGAGGGATATATGCAGCTCTGACATTAACTCTTTGAAAAGTAATACAATCCGGATTATCCGACAAATACGGATAAATTTTTTCTCCGGTAAAATGTTTCATATATCCTTTATAAATTTTACTTACAAAAAAGAATTTTGCACCCGGCAGCCAGAGATATTTGGAATGTTTAAGGTTTTCATCAAAAATGAACTGCCTTCTGTAGTGCATAAACCCGACATAATCGGGATTTCCGATTGAGTGGTAATTTTTCCAGACCCAGTATTGAGCCGTAAGTTCGCAGTAACGGGAATTTTTGTCGGAAATATTGTCACCTGTGTTGTCGCCAATCATTTCGTCAAAAATTTCATCAGAAATCGCACGCCCCGTTTGTATTGGTGTGACAATTTCGTTTTCTAATATTGGATGTTTAAATTTATACGATACAAAAATCTTTAGTTTGGTCATTGCTTTTTTCTTCCGTATAATATGAATCCGTTATAAATGTAATTTGAATTTTTTCTCTTAAATGATCCAGTTCTTTTTTTATTTCGTTATTTTTAAATTCAACATGTTCTGACGGGACAATAACTAAAAGGTCATTATTTACATAATTTTCCGACAGGTCATTGTTGTACCCGTCCAGTCCTGCAATATAAATTTTTGATATATTAATTGATATTAAAAATTTAAGCAGTACAATTGCCACATTATCCAAACTGTTTTCTTTGTAGGATGAATAATTTAATTTGTAATCAACGGAATATGGTATATTGGATGTAATGACACAAGGAGTGGCAACCTTTCCCAGTTCCTGAAAACGTTTTAAATTTGTTATAAAAATTAAGTCTGATTTATACAATTCTGATTCAAAATTTAATGATATTATAAACGGGTTGTTTTTTCTTATAAAATCATTAACTTTGTCTTGCTGTTTAATTAAATTTTTACCGGGTGCCAGTACTAATATGGTTTTGTTTTTGAGTAATTCGGATAATTTTTGAACATCTTTTTCATCATTTACATAATGTTCAACATTAGAATTGTATAATTCTGTTATAAATTCAGGATCAAAAGCATTCTTCTTTTCATATGGAATTTGTTTAAGAATATTATTTATTAATTCTATCGGAACTGTTTGTTTTTCTATTAAAAACCTTGCATAATTCGGATGGCATAAATTTGTTGCTGCTAAATAATATGGTACGGAATATCCCCATGGGGTTACTGCAAATATTTTATTAATTTGCTCATCCACTATTTTTAAAATATGAATTAGATTATATTTTCCATCAAAATTGTCGTTTATATACTGCATTAACAATTCCGTACACAGATTACCTGCTCCACGTCCCATTCCAAACACTGTTGAATCTATAATGATAGTTCTTTTTAACGGCTGCTCCATCAAAACCTGTGCATTTGAAAAGGATAACTGTAAATTGTTATGGGAATGGAATGCAAGAGAAATTTTGGAATCCAGATTGTCGTCAATAAGGTATAATAATGATAAAAGATCTCTTTTTTTCATTGATCCGTTTGTATCAACTATGGTAAATCCGAAAGGCTTAATCTTATTTACCTGCTCTATTAAATCCAGCAATTCTTTTGAAGAATACGAGATAGTATTCATCGGATTTACAAATACATTATATCCTTTTTTAATTAATTGTTCACAATATTTTACAGCCTCATCTTTGTAATTTTTTTTGAAAACTACTCTTAAAAAAATATTGTTATTTGAATCGGGAATATTTTCAATTGGAACTTCACCGTAATTTATCATTAATGTAAATTTTGTATTGTTTTGTTCTTCCGGAAGCAGCCTGCTTAATTGTTCGGTATTATTAAAAAAAGTTTTATTTATATCATATTCTTTCTCTTTTAAAAATCCGCATTCAACGTAATCAGCACCTGATAAAACAAGATGTTTTAAAATAAATTCTATATTGTTTTTTTTAAAATTCCAATTATTTATGTAACCGCCGTCACGTAATGTGCAATCCAGAATTTTGATGTTATTCATTCTTATTCCTCATTTAATTTTTGTTTTATAATTTTTCTGACTTTTTCTAAATCATTTTCAGTATCAACAGCTACGGTTTCAGAATCGACTTCTATATATTGAACTTTGTAACCGTTTTCTATAAATCGTAAAATTTCAATGTCCTCAATGGATTCAATTTTCCCTCTTTCAACACTTCCGTAAAACTTTAAAGCTTCAGGTTTAAACCCGTAGACACAAACCTGTTTGTAATAGTCATATGCGATACTTCCTTTGGGATAAGGGGCGGTGCTGCGTGTCAGGTAAATTCCGATGTTGTCTTTATTTGTTATTACTTTTGGAACAGTAAAATTTACAACATCCACAGGATCTTTGATTTTTGTCATCAGATTTGAAACCTGTAAGTTTTTATCTTTATAAAAAGGCTGTATTGCTTTTTGAATTGTTTCGGGCTCTATTAAAGGTTCATCACCCTGTATATTCACGTATAAATCCGCCGGAATTTTTTCCGCTACTTCACAGATTCTGTCGGTTCCGGTTTTGTGCATTTCGGATGTCATTATTACGTTTATATTAAATT
>CALUTA010000188.1 GCA_944323585.1 Candidatus Gastranaerophilales bacterium | reverse complement strand
ATATCGGGATGTAGCACTCTGCCGAACAAAACGATTAAGTATCGTTTTGTGAGAGGCTTGGGAGCGTCATTCTAAAATTTCAAAAAACAAATTGACAACTTTATAATTTCATTTTCGGGATGTAGCGCAGCTTGGTAGCGTACCTCGCTTGGGACGAGGGGGTCGCAGGTTCAAATCCTGTCATCCCGACCATTGATAAATAAAGGCTTTAGAGATTTTCTAAAGCCTTTATTTTATGTTTAAATTTTATTTTGCGACTGATTTTCGACTGGTCTGATTAAAATACGTTATAATACATTAGTATGTTTCAAGAATGTTTACTGCGTCTAAAATATTCTTTCTTGGAATATGTGTATATTGTTGTGTCGTTTTTAAATCTGCGTGGTCGAGTATTTCTTTAATTGTAAGTATATCTACACCTTTTTCGTTTAATCTTGAAGCTGTTGTATGTCTTAACTCATGAAATGTTATATGTGGAATGCCGGCTCTTTCTACAGTTCTAGCAAATGTCTTTTTTATATTTTTATATTTTGTTTTGGTTGTTGGATTTGAAAAAACATATTCGCTTATTCTTGGTAAGTTTTCCAATTCTGATTTTAAAGTTTTATTCAGAAGTATTTTTCGAGGTTTGCCATTTTTAGGATTTAATGCAACGAGGTAGTTTAACTTGAAAAATACGTGTTCCCATTTTAGATTAAGAATTTCCCCAACTCTCATTCCGGTGTTTAGTGCAAGTATAATCATTACTCGCATAGTAGGATTTGCAACTTTTAACAATTTTTTCTCTTCTTCTTTTGTTAAAAATCGCTTATTTGGATTTTCAATTTTTAATTTCTTTAATTCAGAACAGGGATTAAACCTAATTCTTTTATTTTCAAAAGCGAGTGAAAACACTCGCTTTATATTATCCATTTCTCTATTTATTGTTGAATTTTTAACCTTTCCTTTCCTATCTGACCTGTATTTTTCAAGGTCAGCAAGAGTAATTTGTTCGGCTATTTTATTGCCTATTAAGGAATAGAACTTATCAATAACATAGTCAAATTCTTCGGGTCTTGCATAATTATTGGCTCTAAATTCCTTATATTCGGCAATAATTTGAGATAGGGTGTAATTGTGGTTGTCAGAAGCTATATCATAATTTGATTTCCGCAGTTCTGCTTTTGCAATACTTTCAAATCCGATTACTTCATTTTTTGTAGCTTCTTTAAAACAGCGGTGATATTGTACACCCTTGTATATGAATTTGTAGCACCAACTGTTCGTCCTTTTATCCTTATACACACTCATTGAATATGTACTCCATAAGCTTAATCCGGTTAAATAACCAGTGTCTGCCGTGTTTGCCACATACACCTTTAGGGTATTTACCTGCATCAGCATTTCTTTGAATTGTTCTTATATCTGCTTTAAGAAGTTTTGCCACTTCTTTTGTGTTGAGGATTTCGTAACTCATAGTTTTTCTCCTTTTTTGTTGTTTTTTTAATTTATTACTTTATTACTAAAGTAGTTGAAAATATTGTGACGGTTAAAATAGAGAGGTAATAAAGTCCATCTATTTCCACCTTTCGCCTTATTACACCGTTTATTACCATGTATTATTTTCACTAGCGTTTATAATCCTTTGATGATAAGCCAAAATCTCATCACGAGATTGGTGATTAGAAATGTCAATAACTAAGCTATTACGCTTTTCACCATTAAAATCACTGGTTTTATTAAACTTTAAAATTTTATAGGTTTCACTATCGATATTTTTAATCTGGCGTGAATTAATATGCTTACTTGTGTCATTTTCATAATAACGATTATATGCATGGCATATTGCTGTCTTATGAAGTGTTAATATGGTGAGGTTATCTGAATTGAGTTTATATTGTAACCCCTCTTGGATACGTCTTTCCCATATCAATATCGGCATAGCATCAAGTAACTTATCCAATGGACTTTGAACCAGTTTAAATCTTTTCATACAAGTAACTATGTACTCGTTTAGTTTATCCAGAGGTACATTTATTCTGCCTTTAGAAATAGTTTTAAATACCTCAATTCCTGTCAAAGCTATGGCTATTTGACTTACCATTCTATCAGATATACCAACGTATTTTTCTAAAAGTAGTTTTTTGATATCAGTATGAATTTGCTCAATTTTTTCAAAGCCAATATCTAAAATATGCGGTAGAATACAGGATAATTCTTGAACACCTTTACCATTGAAATAATTGAATTTTTCAGGTTTAAATTTGACATTTTCCGTATCAAGATATAGTATTCTGTTCATTATTTCCGGTTTTTCTGTTGGTAGATAATTTGAACTGAAACCGAAAGGGCAACAGGGCGGTAAGGCACCCGACTCTTGCCCTGTTAATCCTTTTTCTCTTATACCACCTGTCATAAGACGTTTTAATTCATCTGCGAAGCCTTCGCCGCTAAGTTTGAATTTACTTATATCGTCAATAATGACGGGAATACAATTTACTGTATTCATCTTTTGTTCTATTCCAACAAGTGTATTACGTGTTGTTCCCATAAAGAATTTGTCATAGCCGAATAAAGCCAATCCCAATGTAGTGATTTCGGATTTACCCGCCTCCGTATCGCCTATAAATGCAACAGAACCAAAGCCTTCTTTTTTCCAAAATTCACTACAATAAGGGGACATTGCCATAAAAGACAGAGCCAAAAACGGTTCAAGAGCACCATTCCAACTCTCAAAAATATTATTAAACAAATCCGTTATAACCTGTTCAATAGGTGTTGAGTTTGGCTCAAAGACAGGTAATAACCTTCTAGAATTTTTTGAAACCCTTATATATTTATTATTACCAATACATATATTGCCGTTTGCATCAGCATTATATAGTTTACCGTCTATATATGCCGAGTTTGACCAAAGCCAATCCATGTTGTCGAATATATTAATTCTTCCACAATTTGTGTATTCAGTAACGTTTTTAGGATTATTTTTTGTTATAAAGTTAGCGATAAATTCTTCAATTTCAGAGTAAGAAAATGCTGATAACGTTTTAATTCTAGACTTAAATAATCTATCATTTGAAATATCGTTGAAATCAATTTTCAGACTAAAATGTCGGTTACTCATTGCCTCTTTTAGCTCGACCTCGTAATTAGGTTCATAATCCTTATCCGTTGTTCGGTTATTTGAACATTTGTATATCACATACGGATTCTTAACAGTTGCAGCAAGTTTAGGCCTTATTATAATAACTCTTGATTTTTCTGGTGTAACATCATCTTCTCTGGGAATTTTAATCTCTACTCGTGCAATATAATCTTTTACTTGCATAAGCAGATTTAAATTTCCTTTAATTTTTAGACTTTCATCATATTTTATTTTCTGTTGATTTATAAAACTTGTATCTTTATAATCTAATGCCTTCATATCCAAAAGTTCTTCTAGTGTTAGCACACCATGTTCTAACGGTGTCTTGACTATTTTTTCTTTTGTTGCCATTTTAATCCCTCCCCTGATTGTTACTTGATTTACAGTCACCGCATATTTCTGAGAAATTTGTAGAGATATAACGACAGGATTGAGGTTTCCCAAATTTTTTAGCTCGCTGTATTTTTAATTCTGTTTCTTTGAAAGAATAGTTCGGGTATGGAGCTGATAATTTATGAATTATCTGCTCACCACCCTCTAGTGGGGCTAAAACAGATATCATGGAAAACCACATTGGTTCACAAAGATAACGGCTCTCACGTATGCAATACTGTAAAAAGCGACAATTATCAAACACTTTCTTTAAATCACAGTGCTGAATAATGGATGTTTTGTGCTCTTTTACGAAAATATGATGAGCACAACTTACTTTCTGCTCAGATGAATAATTTTGATTTATCAATTTTATCCATTCATAAGGCAATCGTGATATTGTAACAACTTCTCGAGCTTCATCAATACCCTCAAGAAACTTGTAATGATTCCCATCTATGGCACTTGGTTCACACAAAATATAGCCGTTCCAACGAATATCAATACTGTTGCCCAGATTACCTCTCGGCTTTATAATGCCATCATCACTAAATATGAGATGATACCCACCATTATTACAAGATTGCTGCTTTAAAGTCGGTGGCAATTTCCCATACTGTTTTTCAAGGTGTTCTAAGTCTTGAATACCGGTTTTACCATTCTTTTCATCGACATCTATGGCTATTAAGCCATTAGGTCGCATAGGTAAACCGATATTGTAACCATCTCCTTGTAATTCAGTTAAATCATAAATTCTGGCATCATGATAACCGTTTTTAGTCGCAGGAATTTTTGAATTTTTCCTACAACGAAAATACACAAAATCGGTTAATTTAGCTTGCATTTTCAGATTTCTCCTTTCTCTCTATTTTTTTTTACACATCAAAAGATAGAGCATAGAGATTTTCTCTATCCGTCAACCGAGAAAGGTAACCGCCGCTAGCTATTGTCTTATATTTTATTTTGTAATAAAATAAATGTAGAAAGTTTTATATTAGCGGGGGCGGTTCCGTTCCCGTATTTTTTTAAATTTTATGATTTTATTATAAACGAAGAAAATTTGGTTGTAAACCCTTGATAGTCAAGCGTTTTGGCTGATTTTAAATAAAAAAATAATATAGTATATCAAATTTTTTACGGCTGTTTTTTTAAATTAAGGAATTTTAGGCGTTTTTTTTAAATCTTTATATAATCTTAATATTCTACTATATTATAGATATATTTTAATATACAAAATATATAACTTTCTTAATAAAAACTGTTACAATTTCTATTGCTATTCTCTGTTTACATTTCTTCATATAAAAATCGACTTATATATATTTAATTTAAAAATATACGTTGTATTAACCTCGTTCAACTCAGATAGCGGAAATAGGATAATTTACTCATATTTTTTAATTTGCAGGACATCTTCTTTTAAATTCGGGTACAGGTGT
>CALUTA010000187.1 GCA_944323585.1 Candidatus Gastranaerophilales bacterium | reverse complement strand
ATCATAGTTTCCTGGCATTATTAAAACAGAGTTGTCCCTGACGGCAATCTTCTGTTCAAAAGCATTTATCAATATCCCATCTGCCAAGAATTGACCGTTTTTTTGTATTGATAAAGAAGAATATTTTGGATGAATCGCCAGCCTTCCTTGATTGTCGATAATACCATATTTCCCGTCTAATCCAACGATTGAATAGTTAAGTCCATCAACTTTCTTAGGCATTTCCCAACTGTAACTTGGTGGAACACTTGATACAACTCCAAAACAGAAAACTACATCAAAGGATATCTCGGAAGTCGATTGCCCATTAAAATCTACTATTGAGTATTTATTATTGTTAGTCTTAATAGCAAGTAGTGAGAATCCCAGATGGATTATTTCTTCACTTTGAATGTCAATTATAGCTTTTCCATCAACATTTATTATAGACCACGTATATGATGGTCTATAACTATTGTGGTTCTCATTTTGAATACCACACTTAAAGACGAAACTTGTATTGTCACTTAATGCATCAATCTTATCAAAAACAGGCTTTATGACAATATTGTTCTTAGCACAGTCAATAATTCCTTTTTTGTCATTCATTTCTATGATTACAAACTGAGATGTAGAATTATACCCCCAATCATATTCTTCAGGAAGGATAAATTCTGAAGGCTTTCCATCAATTTGACACGAGATAATTTGTTGATTTTTTCTATTTACAACCCCAACGCATCCTTTATAGTATACTTGAGAGTAGCCTTCTGCATTGAAATCTTCTTGCCAATCATATTTTTGTGATGCAAGAATATAGTTGCCATTATTATCTCGAATTAATAGCTCTCCTTCTTTATTTGCCAGTCCTGTTACTATATGATTTTTGCCAATTTGTTTTGAAACCTTTATACTATCATCTCCTAAAATAGAAATGGAATCATAAATAGCAGGCAAAATAAGGATTCCCTCTGAATTTATCAAGCCCCATTTCCCTTCAGAATATTCCGTAACACTCCTTACTGAATGTCTTCCGTAATCTTCATCATACTCATACCAATATCCGTTATTCACCTTTGCAAAACCATTTATAAATGGCTCTACTTTACCATACTGAGGAGCAAGCAATACTTTTCCCTCTGTTGTGGCTAGACCAATTTTTTTCTCTTTATGAATCCAAACTAAACCTGAAACTGCTGATTCGATAGCCGAATAATCAAATTTAAGAATTATATTTCCGTATAAGTCTATTAACCCTACATTTTTTTCAGAACTGTAAAAATTCGAATCAGTAGATGCGAGAAAAACATTTTGTATTTGTTGGAGATATGTATATTGAGGAATTATTACTTCTTTAAAATCTTGATTTAAAAGGCCATAACGACCTCTATTTCCTACCAAGTACATTCCATTATCGAGTTGTTCAATCTTATGATACTTATAAGGTAGAATGATATTGTTATCTTTATCAAGTACTGCACAATATTTATAATATGTACTAGGGTCATCTTTTTGAATAACTACATATCCATTTTTAAGTGTTTCTATGGTTTTTACATTTGAATTTGTTTCATCTGCATTGCTAATACTATATACATCAGTCTTTATTATCTCGGAAATATCTGTAAAAACGCCGTTAATGTCTATTTCCCCACGAACAATATCCACTTCTCGCATATTTTTGAAAATACGCTTACTTACAATCGCTTTCCCATTCTTAAATTCTGAAATATGCCCATACTGGGGTTCTGCGAGAATACTATAATTTTCGTCAACTAATCCTAACAGCCCGTTACGGTTAATAATAGCTCGTCCTTTAGCTATTCTGTTATCATTTACGTCTCCAATAAATTGATATATAGGTTCCAAACGTTCTTTTCCGTATGAGTCCAAAATGCCATAAACCTCATTTTTACTATCGTATGTTTGGGATGTGATGATTGAAACCTTCCATAACTCATTGCCGATAGGTTCTATTGTGCTATATTTGGGTTCACAAATTATAGTATAATCCGAATCAATTACTCCATATTTATCATTGCTCTTTACAAAGAATCCATTTTTGAATTTCTGTATGTCATTATATTCTGATGGAATACATATATTTCCATCATTGTCTATTAGTCCATATCCATTTTTGTGTTGTACATACCAGTGCAGAACCTCTTTTGGCATTTCTACCTGTTCAGTTACATATTTGTCATCCCATGTCCAATAACTATGAGGAATCTTTCCGCCATACGGTTTTATAGAAGAATACTCAAATGGTAGTATAGTTTTATCCTCCAAGTTGATAATGCCATATGTATTATTATAATCACCTTCTTTTTTAATTCCTGCTATATAGAGTTCATCTGCAAGATGTGATAAATACTGATATTTAGCTTCTATTATTATTTTACCAAAATGGTCGCTAATGCCGTATTTCTTGTCTATAGCAAAGATGTTATTCCCTTTTTTATCTTTCGATACTAAATAATCAATGGATTTATCAATAGGAATTATATGATTTTCAGAGATGACAACTATACTAAATGATTTATCAATAAAGTTCTCACAGCCATTGATAAGAACTTTAGCTATGCCATTCTTGAAGTCATCCCCCCATGCAAATTTTGATGGCAAAATTAAATAATTACCATTATCTGATTTAATTAATTTTTCTGCATGCTCATTCAATCGACCACTTAAACCATTCTTGGAAACGATGATAAAATCACCCTCTATGTCTATTTCATCGTAAGTTTCCTTGGTTAATCTTCCTTCATTATTAAAAATTGACCATGCATTATTCTCTTTTACTTTGTATAAGCCTTCACGAAGGACTGAAATAGCCTTGTATTTTGTTTCAAGAATGAGATCTCCATTTAATTTTGCAAGACCAAACCTTTCAGTCTCAGAATAATCCTCTTTAACTATTTTGCTAACAATATAATATCCGTTGGAGGAATGAATCTGCTTCCATTCTGGTTTAAGCACAACTACACCCGCACTGTTTATTATACCTAAATATCCTTTAGATATGATTTTATAATAACCGTTTGAGTATTCTGGACAAACATCATACTCAGCTGGAATAAGAACCTTACTGTTTACATTATATAGTCCATATTTTATTATTTCTTTCGTTTCTTTTCTCCATCCGCCCAAAGTGATTATTTCCTTTTTTATCAAAAGAATAATGTTATTGTCGACTTCTCCTATGTTATCAAATGTAGGTTTGCAAATAGTTTCACC
>CALUTA010000186.1 GCA_944323585.1 Candidatus Gastranaerophilales bacterium | reverse complement strand
GTTATCGTCTATATCTTCAAACAGAACTGACCCGGCACAAAAGCAAAAAATAGTGCCATCAATTAAGAGAATAAATAGTAAATAATAATTGTTCCCAATACTTATTTTATACAATGTCAAAAGCAAAACCTTTTATCAAATGGGTCGGAGGGAAAAGTCAACTCATAGAGCAATTAGATGCAAACCTTCCTGTTGACTTTGATAACTGGCAAAATGTCACTTACATTGAACCTTTTGTTGGTGGAGGAGCAATGCTGTTCTATATGCTCCAACGCTACCCCAATATTAAAAAAGCCATTATCAACGATGTAAACAAGGATTTAACAACATGCTATCTCACCGTCCGTGATGCACCCGAAGAACTTATATTAGCTTTACATGACATCGAAAAATACTATTTAGCCCTCAAAACAGAAGAAGAGCGAAAACTTTTTTTTATAAAAGCTCGTTCACAATACAACAAAAAAGGATTGGGCCCTATTGAAAATACGACTCTCTTCTTTTTTCTAAATCGCACTTGCTTTAATGGATTATATCGCGTAAATAAATCTGGAGCTTTTAATGTCCCATTTGGAAGATATTCTAATCCCACAATCTGCGATCCACTAACAATCCGAAAAGACAGTGAAATTCTACAAAGAGTTGAGATATTAACAGGCGATTTTGAACAAACCTTTGATTTCGCCAACGGAAAAACGCTATTTTATTTTGACCCCCCTTACCGTCCATTGAGCACTACCTCCAGTTTTAACGACTATGCAAAAGAAGAGTTCAACGACGAGTCACAGATTCGCTTAAAAGAATATTGTGATAAAATTCATCATGCAGGATTTATGTTTATGCTTAGTAATTCGGACTCTAAAGGAAAAGATGAAAAGGACAAATTCTTCGATACACTATATAAATCCTACCACATTGAACGAGTTTTAGCCTCGCGATTTGTCAATTCCAATCCTAATAAAAGAGGGAAATTAACAGAAATATTAGTCTACAATTACCCTAAAACTAAACTAAATTCATAAATAAACAGTATATTCGCCTTTACAATATTAAACCAGAATAATAATACAACAATTCAATATGATTAGCAGTAAAGTCATACAGGTTTTGACTCCTCTTTTCAATATAATCACAAATGCCAAGGGGAAAACAATCGGGCAAATCAAACAAGAATTACTAATTGGGGACAAATGTAAAATGAAGAAAGGGGCATCTGGCTTAATTATTGAAAATTTATTAGGAATAGATAATAATAACCGAGACGAAGCTGACATTCCTCAAATTGGTTGTGAAATCAAAATTCTTCCTCTACAAAAGAATCGAGACGGCTCTATCAAGGCTAAGGAACCAACGGCTATTCAAATGATAAATTATTGCGAAGTCGCCAAAGAAACATGGGAAACGGCAAAACTCAGGAATAAAATCAATTTAACTTTTTGGGTCGTTTATCTTGCAAAAGAAAATGGAATGCCAAAGAAACAAGATGATTACATCATTGTAGATTATTTCCTTGATCACCCTTCTGATATACAAAACAGTATATTCAAAACTGACTGGGAAGAAATACAATCGTACATTATACAAGGCAATGCCGATAAATTATCTTGTAGCATGGGGACATACCTTGAACCGAAGACTAAAGGAGCCAACAATCAAGATAAAACCGATGCGCCTGACGGTCATGGAGGATTAACAAAAGTTCGCCGGAGAGCTTTTTATTATAAAAAGAACTATACGAATACCCAAATTATTCCCCATCTCGATTTATCAACAATTACATCAGAATGATTAAACCTTACTATATTTCCGCTAATAAAGATTTTCTTTTAGCTCATGGAAACACATTTGAATTACTCTCTGAGTTCAACTTCAAATTCGATATGATATTTGCCGATCCTCCCTATTTTCTTTCCAACGGAGGCATCTCATTACAAAGCGGAAAGATTGTATGTGTTAACAAAGGGCATTGGGATAAAGGAAAAAGCATAGAAGAAATAGACGAATTTAATTTGCAATGGCTCTCTCTATGTCGAGATAAATTGAAAGAGAATGGGACCATTTGGGTGAGTGGAACTTTCCATAACATTTTTTCCGTAGCTACTTGCCTTACTAAACTTGGATATAAAATTCTCAACGTAATCACTTGGCAAAAAAGTAATCCCCCCGCAAACATCTCATGTCGTTTTTTTACCTATTCAACAGAATTTATCGTATGGGCAAGGAAATCTCCCAAAGTTGCTCATAAATACAACTATCAACTTATGAAGCTAATCAATGAGGGTAAACAAATGACCGACGTATGGAAATTACCGGCTATTGGACGTTGGGAAAAATCATGTGGTAAACATCCGACACAAAAACCGCTTTCACTCTTGACTCGCATCATATTGGCATCAACCGATAACAATGACTGGATTTTCGATCCCTTTAGCGGGAGCTCCACGACAGGTATAGCCGCCAACCTTTGCCATCGTAAATTTGCAGGAATCGAATTGGATAAAGATTTCTGCTTAATGAGTAAAGCTCGTAGAGAAGAATTGAACAACCCGAACGTATGTGCGGACTTTCGATCTCGCATTCCCGATTTAAAGCGATTACCAGAATTGGGAAAAGACTTCCTGATTTGTGAAGGTTCTCCCAACTATTATGGAAAACTTCCTTTTGAAGAATAATTTTACCATATTTTCATAAATCCGTCTAATACCCCAGAGCGATATTGTCGATCCAGAGGGTGCTGCCCAAGCCGCCCACATAGGCGGTACCGCAGGTGGCCGAAGCCATCACGAGCATGTGCGTGACCTGCTCGTCGGGCTTGCCCCAACCCACCTCGATTACAGGCACCATCTTGCCCTTGCTGTTGCGGCAATAGTACGAACTCTCTTTGGGGATAAGCCCCATGTACGACTTGTAAAAGGGCTTGCCGGTGATGTCGCCATAGTGAATGGCGATGCTATGGCCGTTCACCCAACCGGCGGTGCTCTTGCCGTAACGCTCACGCCCGGTACCTACCCGGTGAGCGTATACATTGCCGTCGGCATCCTCCCAACGGTGCTGCAGCAGGATATAGACCTCGCCGTTGTCGCGGCCGGGCAACTGCTTGCGCGAGCTGAAGCCGGTCGACTGGGTACGGAAGTTGTCGGGCGAGGCCTGATATTTGTAATCGAAAATCAACCGGGTGGGCCGCTTGGTAAAGGGAATACCCATCTCCATCTTGCTGTACGGACTGTTGGTCGAGCGGATAGGCTCGTCGACCTCGCCCAGGAAGATGCTGCCGCTCACCAGCACGTGCAGGTTCATCATGCCCAGCACGCAGCAATCCTCAATCACGGTCTCCATGCGGGCACAGGTACCACCCCCCTCGCGCTTCTCGGGGCGCACGGTATTGCTGGTTTTCACCACCCCCATCACATTGGCCATCACATTCGACGAGGCCCAGGGCGAACCGCCCATGTTCCGATAGGCTTTGTTTCCCTTGATGTGTTGGGTAGGAGCTATGGCATAGACCGTTTTGGTCTTGCCACCCAGCAAGGCCGACTCTTTGATTTCGCGGGTTACCCAGTGTTCAAAATCGGCAAAAGGCAGCGGCTCTACCTGTTGAGCCCAGGCGCCGCTCACCGACAAGAGGCTGCACAGAGCCATCCATAACGTAGTTTTTTGCATCTTGTTCATATCCATTTTCACAAATTCAGACGGTGCAAAATTAAACGCTCCGCCGGTTTATTCGGGGTAATTATCTATTTTTAAATATTTATCCACCCGCTTCGCATGCACCCCCCCTCTCTCCGCTTATAA
>CALUTA010000185.1 GCA_944323585.1 Candidatus Gastranaerophilales bacterium | reverse complement strand
ATTTTTGTCAAAAATCCTTCACCTTGCGCTATAACCGTATAAAATCCCCACGGACGGTAAACTGTTTTGTGAACAAGATGTGTGTTGTCGTTTTGCTGTTTAAGGGTTTCGTAAATATGTTTTACGTCCTGAGTTTTGTCTTTGCTGCATGCCAGAATAGCATCTTCCGTTTCGACAAGCACAATATCCTCAAGCCCTATTGTTGCAACAAGTTTTGAGGATGAATACACGAGCGAATTTTTAGAGCCCTCATCCAGAACATGCCCGACAAAAACATTTCCGTTATTATCCTTCGGGCTGATGTCATAAATTGCATCCCAGCTTCCGAGATCTTTCCAGTCGCTTTCAAGTTTTATCATCACAAGATTGTCCGACTTTTCCATCAGGGCATAATCAAGTGAAATATTCGGCATTTTATCAAACTCTACAAACGGAATTTCTTCAGAATTTTTAAAATCAATTTTTTCGGTAATTTCAAAAATATTACCGGCATGCTTCTTTAATTCATTGAAAAATACGGAAGGTTTAAACATAAAAATTCCGCTGTTCCAGAACATTGTTTTATCCTGAAGATATTTCTGCGCAGTTTTTAAGTCCGGTTTCTCGACAAACTTTTCAACTTTAAAGCCATCGTCAATTTTTTCAGATGTTTTTATATAACCGAATCCGGTTTCGCAATAAGAAGGTTCAACCCCGAATGTTACTACAAACCCTTGTTTTGCAAGCTGTTTACCTTTCTCTATTGCTTCAGAAAACTTCTGCACATCATGGATTAAATGATCAGAAGGTACAACAAGAATTATCTCGTCTGAATTTTTGTTTTCAGAAATATATTTAACAGAAACCGCCGCAGCAGGAGCAGTATTTTTAGAAACCGGTTCCGACAGAATAATAGGAGCTGCATAATAATCTTTCAGTTGCATTCTTACATTTGCAAGATGCTTTGTATTTGTGATACTCAAAATATTTTCATCCGGCATCAGATTCTGAAGTCTTTCAAAAGTAGCCTGCAGAAGGCTTTTTTCTCCTGTGATATTCAAAAGCTGTTTCGGGCAAAGTTCTCTTGATAAAGGCCACAGCCTGCTTCCTGATCCTCCTGCCAATATAATTCCGTACATTGCTACTCCTCTTGTTTACTTAAGACAGTTTAGGGTTTCTTTTTTTATTATATTATAAAATATTTTATTATGTTAAATGTAACTTTTTTTGAAAAATTTTCAGTTTAAAAGAAAATCTGTTAATATTACAATATATGATTAATTTAAAGATGAGAGAAAAGGTGATTGCAGGTGTTTCGCTTGTTGTTCTTTGTTTCGCCGGCGGAATATTGTTCAGCAAACTTTATCAGACACCCCACAAAACAATGTTAATATACAAGGATGCTCTTGCTGATTATAACAAAGAAGATTATTCAAATGCTTAT
Source organism: Candidatus Gastranaerophilales bacterium (assembly GCA_944323585.1). Lineage (GTDB taxonomy): Bacteria > Cyanobacteriota > Vampirovibrionia > Gastranaerophilales > Gastranaerophilaceae > Scatenecus. The sequence continues at coordinate 1,643 of CALUTA010000185.1, read as the reverse complement.
TATTTATTTTCAAGAATATCAGCAATGTCCGAGTTAAAACCTGCAGCATTATATCATCAGGCCGGATGCGCTGTTGCTGTTGATGACAAAGAATCAGCATTAAGAAAATACAAAGCATTGTATTCTCATTATTCTAAAAATCCGCTCAGTCCCCGTGCTAAATATTTAGCGGCGCAAATATTTTTAGAAAATAATGATTTAAAGCATGCTTCAAAATGTTTTAAACAATTGATGAAAGATGCTCCGACCTCAGATTATGCAATAGCCGCCGAATATTATCTCGGGCTTATTTTGATGAAAGAATACACACAGGGCGAAAATGCTATTTTTCCGCTTTCAGCAAAGCAGGATGTTGAAAATTACTTCAGGCATTACCTTGAAAAAGCTCCGAAGGGCAGACTTGCGCCGAATGTTATAGACAACTGGCTTTCTATAGATAAAACAATTTCATCAGATGATTATCTGTTAATGGCGGAATCTCTTTATGAACTGGGTGAATATCCGAGGGCGAAAGACATGCTTCAAAATACAAATGATGCCGAGTCATGGGTGCTAAAAGCTAAAGTGTTTAATGTTACAGGGCACAAAGATGAAGCCTTGAGCATGCTTCAAAAAGGATTTGACCGGTATCAATCATATGTTGCTGAAGATAAATTAATTGATGCTATGGATTTATATTTAGGCTTGAGCAGCATGCCAAAATTAGATATAGCAAACTATTTTGTTGCCCATGTTTCAGGTAAAGTTGACGATTATGCAGATATTTTAAAATGTAATTATTCCAGCGGATATGAGAAGACAAAATGTTTCAAAGATTTTTATGTTGAATATCCTGACAGCAAATATGCTGAAAAAGCTTTGGCTGAAATATTTATGGGCACATATGAACAAAAAGATTTTGAAGGTGCAAAAAAGATAGGACTTGATTATCTCGAAAAATACAGAGATAAAGAAGCTGCACCCATGATTATGTTCTGGATGGGAAAAATTTTTGAAAAAACAAGAGATTACAGTGCATATATGGGCATGTATAAAAGTGTAATAACAAGTTTTCCGGACACATACTATGCCTATCGTGCCTATTTGAGTTTAAATCATCAGCAGCATGCCATTATAACAAATAAAATAAAACCTCTTCCTGTCGAGTATCCTTATGAATTAAAAAATCCTGTCATAAGAAAACTGGCAGAATTAGAAGATTACGAGATAATCGGCGAAATTGCCGGAAGTGATGACTTTGTAAAAAGCTGGATTTTATATAAACAAGGGGATTATCCGCACTCCATGCTCATAGCCCGTAATGCCATGGATAAGCTTGAAAAGAAACCTGACAAATATGATTTAAGATGGCGGCTTGTTTACCCAGTGCATTATTATGATGAAATTAAAAACTATGCGGATATAACAGGCAACAATCCGCCCTTAATGCTTTCAATCGCAAGGGAGGAAAGTTATTTTAATCCTGACGCAGCAAGCTTTGCCGGTGCAAAAGGGCTTATGCAGCTCATGCCCTCCACTGCCGAAGAAATCGCAAGAATAAAAAATCTCGGCAGTTATGATCTTTTTAATGCCGAATCCAATATAAAATTAGGTAATTATTATTATGCATATATAAAAGGCATGCTTTCAGGCAAGGATATTTC
>CALUTA010000184.1 GCA_944323585.1 Candidatus Gastranaerophilales bacterium | reverse complement strand
AATTCAACATATATCAATAAAGCCGGCATGCAAATTGTCAACGGCAAAGTAACAAACGAAGGCGGCAACCTGAAATTTGACAACAGCGGCCTTGGTATTCAAATAAATGACGGCGCTGAAATTTCAAATAAAGACGGAAATCTTGAAGTTGCAAATACAGGCATCAATGGTATTTATGCAGCAAACGGTTCCGCAATTTTAAATGAAAACGGCAACACTCTGATGACAAACAGCGGCGAAGGCGGTATGACACTTGACGGTGTTATTACAAATACAAAAGGCAATGCAGAATTTAATAACGCAGCCGGTGCCGTAAATATAAACGGAACAATTTCAAATAATAATAAATTACTTGCTATCAGAAATACCGGTACAGGTTTAAATATCAATGAAAATGCACTTGTTGACAGTGAAGGAACACTCCTTATAGACAACAGCGGTGCTGATGGTATGAATATTTCCGGTAAAGTAAAAAATTACGGTCATACTGATATTATCAATTCAAACGGTGACTTAAATATTAATACAACCGGTGAAATTGAGCATATATCTGCTGAAAATGATTCTATTAATATTATTAACTCAGGAAACAAGCTTTACATTGACGGCAGTGTAAATTCCGAAAATGGCAAAATGACTATTTCAAACACAGGAGCCGGCGGTCTTCATATTGACAAAAACGGAAAAATTACTGATGTTCGTGTTGATGATGAAAACAATCCTGTAGAGCATACTCCGGAAATTAATATTAATAATGACAGTATCGCTTCAATGGATATAGACGGTACAATTAATTCATACAATGACCGTTATAGCATTACAAATTCAGGCAAAGGTGCTTTGAATATTAACGAAACTGCAAACATAACAGGTGTTACAACCGGCGAGTCAACAATAACAAATTACGGTGACGGCGGTATTAAAATCGCAGGCAATATCACAAGCGGAGATCCGCAAACCGGAGACAGCCACGGAACTGCCGGATTAACAATCAAAAATGACAATGCTGTGTCAGGAATTCACGTTACAGAAACCGGCAACATTGATTCTAAAAATATAGACCATACTTACATCTTTAACAATGGCGAAAAAGGAATTGTTGTTGACGGTAAAATCAGTCAGAATTACGTAAACAAGACACCGAATTCATTGAAGATTGTAAACAGCGGACAAGGCGGAGTAAATATTACTTCAACAGGCCGAATAAACAATACTTCAAGCACTTATATTGAAAACAGCGGCAAAGAAGGTATTAAGGTTGCCGGTCTTATCAATACAAACGGTTTGAATGTTAAGAACAAAGATTCAAACGTTGTTATAGGCGACAATACAGAAAATGATAAATACATAACTTCAACCGGTGATGTAAATATTGATGTAAATAACGGCAGCATTTTGAATTACGGTGTAAATAAAACTTTAATCAATATTCAAAATGCAAGCGCCCTAAATATGAATGCAGTTGACGGTACAATCGGTCTTGATGACGGCAATTGCGGTGCTGCTTGTATCGGAGTTGGCCCTGATTCAAGAGATTTTACAAAATCAATTAATGTAACATCAGACGGTGCAATTACAGCAACAACTTCACAAAACGCATTGACAGATGATCTGGTAATCAATATTGCAGGTAAAAATTCAGACCTTAATATTGACCACGTTAAGGCAGACGGCAAGGTATTGCTGACAACCGCAGATTTTGACAAAGACGGCAAAGGCTACTCAATCCTCAATGCCTCAACAGATCCGACAAAAGCAAATGTTGAAGGTAAAGGAATAGCACTTATTGCAAGTGACAAAATCGGCGAAGCTGATAACAAACTTACATTCAACCAGACTGAAGGCAAGTTTAATATGGAAGGATATGATCTTGATAAACTTACCTATCAGCCTAATGCACAGTATGGAATGGATGTTCTGGCAATTAATGATATAAATATTAAAGGTCAGGATGATAAATATGATACAAATGTCTGCACAATGATTTCAAGAGAAGGTTCAATTAATGCGGAATTCTCAGGAAATACTTATATAAGAGAAGTTACAGCAGATAAAGATCTTAATCTTGTAACAAGAGGTGCAGAATTTGTAATAGATAATTTGGGAACAGTTCCTTATACTCCGGAAGATTACTTCGGACCTAACGGAAACAATGCTCCTGAAAATGTAAACATTAAAGCTCTTGATATCAACCCGAATACAAGGGTTGATGATGCAGGCCTTGTTGACGGAATTCACAGCCACTGGGCAGATTCTCATTTGATAATCAAAAATGCCAAAGTTGATGACAATGCAAAAATTGTTCTGACAGGTGATAACGTATATGCTGGCGGCTACCGCTTCTATATGGGCAGAGACCGAAACGAAGACGGTAAAACTTACTGGGTATATGATGACAGAACTGAGATGACAGATATGAGCGGCAACGACCCGACAATCAGAGTAAATGCCGTTCGTGAAGATGACGTAACATCAATCGGCAGACAGGAAGAAGAACGTAACTACTATACCGGCGGCAGTGTTCAGGAAGATAAGCCATGGTATGGTGATGACGACGATGATGATGATGATCATTT
>CALUTA010000183.1 GCA_944323585.1 Candidatus Gastranaerophilales bacterium | reverse complement strand
AAATTTTTCAAAACAACGTCATACTGTGCTTTAGCTAAGTATCCAAATAAAATAGATTTTTCTGGTTCTGTCCTCAGAATGACAGTCAGGTGAAGATTAATAAACAATCTGCACGTGAACAACTCTTGTTCTTGCCTTGTTGTCAAAATCAATTAACACAATCTGCTGCCACTGACCGAGCTGCAAGGCACCGTCAATCAAAGGCACCATTGTGCTGTTTCCGATTATTGAAGCTCTTACGTGCGCATAACCGTTTCCGTCATGCCAGGTTTCATCATGGTGGTATTCAGCGGCGACAGGTGCAATTTTGTCTAATGCTTCCGGCAAATCCTTTAACAACCCCGGCTCATATTCAATATTAGTCACGGAAACAGTGCTTCCCGCAACATAAACAAACACTACAGCATTAGGTAAATTATGCTTATACACAGCATTTTGAACCTGACGGGTTATATCGACTATCTGCGTATTTCCTTTTGTGTGTATCGTAAACTTTTCATTCAAAATTGTCATAATGAAAACCTTATATTACCATCTTTCACTAATTTTCGGCCCTTTGAGTAAGTCGAATACGGAACAGAAAGTTTTTTCAATGCGTTGTAATCCTCGCCCTCCGGAATCTTAAACACATTAAAATCTGCGTCTTTACCTATTTTTATTGAACCCGTAACATTATCAAGCCGTAAAATTCTTGCAGGATAAATCGTCAAATATTTAATAAGTTCTTCTACTGACATATTTACGGATTCATTTGCCGTATTTGCAAGCTTTAAAAGACTAAAATCCTTATCCTGTCCGAAACTTTGGGTTGAAAATCCGAAATTACTCCCGAAATTATCAACCACAGTTTTAAAATCAAATTTTTTATTGCAGATTTCATCCGAATAATCCGGCTGATAAATATATTTTACACCTAGCTCAGATAGCCTTTTAAGTTCTTCTGCATCCGTATAATTAGCATTTGCAATAATAATTTTATTTGTCAAAACCTTCAAATTATCCAGATATTCGACAGGCGAAATTCCCTTAGAGTAAGGTGTAATCTTTCTTAAGCCCATAAATTTGTGCAGAAGGTCAATATCTGAAAATCCGAACTGAAGCCATTCCATCTCGTCCATAGATTCGGCAAAACGGGTCATAAGAAGCATATTGTGCTTGCGGCAGTATTTTGAAGACAATTCCCAGAGTTTTTTGTGCACTCCGGAAATTGAATTCAACATAATTCCGATATGAGTATTCTCACTTTTGTGGTAAATTAAATCTTCAACTTTTGCACGCAAATCCTTAAACTTTATCTTACTCTTTTCTTTGCTGTCCGAAAAAACTTCAAAGAAAAGGTATTTTTTGACAGGAATTTTATTTATAATATCAAAATACTTAAATTCCTTTGACACCTGAGCAAAGCAGGTAGTTCCGGCCTTTATGGACTCTGTGACACCTGTTTTGAAGGAGTCGAGTTTTTGCCCTCTGTCTGCTGCATAGTAATCCGTCAGGATATTTGCCCATTTTAGCGAATAATTATCAGGCTTAACCCCTGCAAATGTGTATTTTTTATTGAGATTAAGAAAAAATTTTTTAATTTTATTTTTGGGATTGTTTACGCCGTAATGTCCTGAATTGGTATATTGAAACTGCGTCAGCATATCAACAAACCCCGGAGTTATGACGGCATTTCCGAGATCTTTTACAACTCTGTCATCAAAATTCACCTCTGAATTAGGGATTAAGTCAACAATCTTCCCTTCATCAACGATCAGAGCATAATCTTCTAAGATTTCATTTTCTGATGTTAAAATCCATTTAGACTTATAACACTTCATGATGTCCCCTTATATGATAGACTATTTTAACGAATAAAGAGATAAAATGCAAGATTAATAATACCATAATAAAAAACTTGCTGTCATGCTGAACTTGTTCCAGCAACCCATTAAAGCCAAGCACAGAAGCAAATTTAAATAATTTTCCCTTATCCGAAAAACTCATCTGCGTAATAAGCAAATTCCAGATGTCCTACAATAATCGTGTCGCCGTCTTTGACTCCCATTGACTTTAGTTTGTCAAACACACCCATACCTGTCAGAATATTCTGGAATCTTATAACCTGCTCAGTGTTCCTTGCATCCGTAACCTTTGCAAGACGGCTGATTTTGCCGCCGACGATTATGTAAGTATCTTTTGAAACTTTTGAAATTTCATACTCGCTGTCATCATTGTTGTATGCGCCCGCATCCTCTTCAACAACGATTTCAGAAACCGGTTTTTCTATTTTCTCAACCATTTCGGACATGTAATTTACAAGCTCCTGAACACCATCACCTGTTACGGCTGATATCAAAAAAATCTTGTCAGACACTCCGTTAAATTCTTTCAGAACTTCTTCTTTTTTATCTTCACTTACGGCATCTATTTTATTAAGCGCAATAATTTGATAAAGTGAAGCCAGTTTGTGTGAATGTTTTTCAAGTTCGGCATTAATAATTTTGTAATTTTTAAACGGATTTTCTTCCGTCAAATCAACAAGGTGAACAAGGAATCTGCATCGTTC
>CALUTA010000182.1 GCA_944323585.1 Candidatus Gastranaerophilales bacterium | reverse complement strand
CAACCTACAAGCTTCTACTTTGTATTAACATCAAATAATTGCTCAAATTTTATATTCAATGCCTTTAAAAGCGGGACTAAGGTTGAAACACGCATATTTATCTGCCCGTTTTCAATTTTGGAAATATGTTGTCTTTGCAGGTCAGCCATTTCCGCAAGCTCCTCCTGCGAAAGATTAAGCCGGTTTCTCTCTGCTCTTAAATTATTACCGATTTTTTTAAGTATTTCCCTGTCCTGCATAACAATATGCTATTGTATTGACAAATTTATTTCTATATATAATAATATGCATATTGAATATTATTATATTCAAAATGTATATTAAAAAGGAATTTTTATGATAAATCAAAATCTTGAAAAACTCAAAAATATAAGTTCCGAACTTACACGTTTGACACAGCTTGCAAATATTTTGAACACTTACCTTGAGGCAAATCAGCTTTATAATGAGCAATGCTCAAATGCGTTTATTCTTTCTGAAATAATTCTTGCGGAGCTTGAAAATATGCTTGACAATCTGTTTGATTACATTCAGCAAATTAATATTGAGCTCTACGCACCTAAAAATTGTTAAAATAATTACTTAAAAATCTTCACCGCTCTCGGCAAAATTCCAAGGCAATATGAAATCGTAATACCGTAGTTTGTTATCGGAATATTCTTTTCCTGCGCAATTAAAATTCTTGATAAAACCTCACGTCTGTTTGTCATACACGCTCCGCAATGGATTACGAGCGCATAACCAGAAATATCAGGGAAATCATGGCCTGCAAAGTTTTCAATCACAAGGTTTTTGCCAGTTTTCTGCTTAAGCCAGCGGGGGATTTTGACTCTGCCGATATCATCTTCAATTGCGTGGTGGGTACAGCTTTCCAAAATCAGCACTCTGTCGCCGTCTTTAAGGTTTTCAATCGCCCTTGCGCCCTCAATAAATGCCTGCAAATCACCTTTCAGCCTTGCAAAAAGAATTGAAAAAGATGTGAGCGGAATATTTTCAGGCACAATTTCCGACACCTGTTTAAATGCCTGACTGTCTGTTACGACAAGCGACGGCGGTGTTTTAAGGTTGTCAAGCGCATCTTTAAGTTCGGTTTCTTTAACAACATAAACCGGACAGTCGCTGTCAAGCAAATCCCTCAACGTCTGCACCTGCGGAAGAATTATTCTTCCTTTCGGAGCTTCTTTATCTATCGGGATTACAAGAATTACAGTGCTTTTCGGGGGCACAAGGTCGCCTGCAATTTTCGGAGAATTCACAAAATCTTCCGGGAGAAGCTTTACAAGTGCGTCTTTGAACCTGAAAACAATATCTTTATCCGTCTTGACCGACGTTTTTAGAATCCTTTTGTCATCCTGAACAACTTTCAAAATCTCATCAAACTTCACATCAGAAAGCGGTTTTTCGTCGATTTTGTTCACCACGACAAGATAAGGAATTTTCAGTTCTTCAAACTTTTTTATCAACTCTTTTTCATAGTCGTCAATCCCCTGAAAATCGCAGACGATAACCGCAACATCCGTTCTGTTTATGATTGACATTGTTTTTTCAAGCCGTTTTTCTCCGAGTGCGGTTGCGTCGTTAATCCCAGCCGTATCCAGAAAAGTTACAGGTCCGACCGGCAGAAGTTCCATTGATTTTTCAACCACATCAGTTGTTGTTCCTGCGATTTCAGACACAATCGAGATGTTCTGGGAGGTAATTCTGTTCAACAACGACGATTTTCCGGCATTGGTTTTGCCGAAAATCCCTATATGAAGCCGCATTGATTTTAAAGTTTTCATAAATTCCCCTCCCTTTATACTAAAAAAGGCCGTCTGATGACAGCCTTTTCCATTGTCGATTTTTTAAGACTAACCTCTGATGCCGAGCTTTTTAACAAGAGCTCTGTATTCATCAAGGTTCTGGTCTTTCAAGTAAGAAAGCAGTCTTTTTCTTTTACCTACCATCATCAAAAGACCTCTTTTTGTTGCGAAATCTTTTTTGTTATTTTTCAAATGTTCGGTAAGTTCAGAAATTTTCTTGCTCATCAAAGCGATTTGAACGGCTGAAGATCCTGTATCTTTTTCGTTTGCGCCGAATTCTTTGATTATTTCCTGCTTGTTTTTCAAATTGATTGACATAATGTTTTTTCCTTTTCTTGTTGAGTGATTATTGGCGTAAGCACTCTACATAAGGAATTTTATTATATCAAGAAAAAATTGCAACATGGAAACTCAAGATATATTAATAAAAATTAAGCTTCAGACAAAAATTATGCATCAAAATTTAAGGCTTTATCTGCAAACATTCCTGTCATAAAAGCATTTGTTGCATTTTTTGAGGCTCTGACCATTCTTTCACCGAGAAGCTCTCTGTTTAATTCTGCGCTTGAAGCACTTCTTGTTGCATCAACATAAGCAATCTGCGCTTTATTATAGTCGCTTTCGGCTCTGAAACTGTTCTGGTTTTGATTTAATTCTGTTTGTCTTTTGGTAAGTTCTGATAAAGCCTTATCTTTTGCATAATTTGCGGCCGATTCGGCATCACGTGCGGCATAATAAGCATCCTCTGCTGCGGCTTTCTTCGCATCAGCTTCTTTTGAACGCTGCCAGATACTTTCACGGGTCAATCTCGGCATAG
>CALUTA010000181.1 GCA_944323585.1 Candidatus Gastranaerophilales bacterium | reverse complement strand
CTTTTTTGTGCAATAATTTATTTATGCAAAAGTTGATTGACAAAGCAAAAATTGAACACACTCTTTCCAAATCCGAAATCGCAGGAATTCTAAAAGACAATTCAATAAACGATTATCTTTTTAAAACGGCAGACGAAATCAGAAAAAATTACAAAGGCGACGAGGTTTACCTGAGGGCACTGATTGAGTTTTCAAATATTTGCCGCTGCGATTGCAAATACTGCGGAATAAGACGCGACAACAAAAATGTTTCCCGCTACAGGCTTGAAAAGGATGAAATTCTGAAACTTGCAGACTTTGCCGTCAAATCCGGTTACAAGACCATAGTTCTCCAGAGCGGTGAAGATATGTTTTTTACAGCAGAATATCTGGCTGAAATTATAAAAGAAATTAAACAAAACGACGTTGCTGTAACATTAAGTATCGGCGAGCGCACGTTTGATGAGTATAAAATTTTAAAAGAAGCGGGTGCCGACAGATTTTTACTAAGAATTGAAACCACGGACGAAAATTTGTACGGACAAATGCACCCGCAGATGTCGCTTGAAAACAGAAAACAATGTCTTTTTAATCTAAAAAAACTCTGCTATGAAACAGGCACCGGCTCTCTTGTCGGACTTCCGGGGCAGACTTTGGAAAGTCTTGCCGATGACATTTTGTTTTACAAAGAGCTTGATGCCGATATGATAGGCATCGGCCCTTTAATTGTACATCCGGAAACACCATTGAAAAATGAAAAAAACGGGGATTTAATTCTTGCAATAAAGGTTCTTGCGCTTACAAGACTTCTCTTGCCTGACATAAATATACCTGCAACAACAGCAATGGAAACTCTTCATCCCGAGGGTAGAATTTGGGCGCTGAAGGCAGGTGCTAATGTAATTATGCCGAATGTTACTTTTGAAAATTGCAAAAAGAACTATGAAATTTATCCGAACAAAGTTTCAGTTGATTACGAAAGTTTAAAAGCGGATTTGGCAAAAATCGGACGGACAATTTCCAGTAAAAAAGGATTCCGCAGCACACACGACCGCACTTAAGAAGAAAGGACAGTTTATGAAAATTGCAAATAATATTTTAGAACTTATAGGACATACACCGCTTGTAAAAATCAACAGAATGAACGAAGGAGAGGCAGAAATCGTTGTAAAACTGGAAAAACAGAATCCTGCGGGTTCTGTTAAGGATCGCCCTGCGCTCAACATGATTGAAAAAGCCGAAAAAGCAGGACTTATTAATAAAGATACTGTAATAATCGAGCCGACAAGCGGAAATACAGGAATAGGACTTGCGCTTGTCTGTGCAATCAGAGGGTACAGAATGATTTTGACAATGCCTGAAACAATGAGTTTGGAAAGACGGAAACTGCTTTCAGCATATGGCGCAGAACTTGTCCTGACGGACGGAAATAAAGGCATGCAGGGTGCTGTTGAGAAAGCCGAAGAACTTCACAAAGAAATAAAAAATTCTTTTATACCCCAGCAGTTTTCAAACCCTGCAAACCCCGAGGCTCACATCACAACTGCTGATGAAATCTGGAAGGACACTGACGGAAAAGTTGATATAATCGTTGCAGGAGTCGGCACGGGCGGAACAATTTCTGGGATTTCAAAAGCCTTAAAAGAAAAAAATCCCGATATTAAAGCCGTTGCCGTTGAACCTTTTGAAAGTCAGGTTCTAAAAGGCGAACAGGCAGGCTCACACAAAATTCAGGGAATCGGCGCTAATTTTGTACCTGAAAACTTTGATAAAAATTTTGTGGATGAAATTATCCCCGTAAAAAGCGACGACTCAATTGCGGAAGCCCGCAGAATGGCAAAAGAAGAAGGGATTTTATCCGGAATTTCCTCAGGTGCGGCACTATGGGCAGGTAATGAACTTTCCAAAAGACCTGAAAACAAAGGGAAATTAATAGTTGTAATTCTTCCTGACAGCGGAGAAAGATATTTGTCCAGTGAATTATTCTCTTAAAATAAAACTTGTCTATAATATTAAGTAATGTAACATAAAATTTATTTTTTGAAATTTCGCTTTTCGATTTGCTTTTATATAAATATAAGAGCAATGAGGAGGAGTTTTATGACATTAGCAGCAACAAAAAACATTTGGGATGTATACAACAGCTTGGTTTTAGTTAATGAAGCTGACGGAACAAAACAAAAAATTTCCATTGAAACAGTTAATGGTAAAAGAGTCAGGAGTTTAGTTGATACAAATGTATCCCAAAATGTAAAAGAACTTTTTCCGAATGGCTTGCCTTCAGGACTGAATGTTGTATTCATATCTTTGTCTGAAAAAATTTAAACTTTGGTATTTTCCATATTTCAACAAAAGACATGCACTTTTTACGTCAAAAGACATACATCCTGCATAACGCAGTCTGTATGTCTTTTAAACTTTTAAGGGCATTGACTAAAGTGCCGTTACTAACATCCAGCCAATGTGTAGGAGCGGACTTCGTCTTCCAAACCTGCTAAAGACTTCACTTATTTTGTCAAAAGACATGTACCGGCAAAAGCGCCTATACATGTCTTTTTTAAGTTTGTCTAATTTATTTTAAAAGCGGCTCTTACTAACATCTAGCCAATGTGTAGGAGCGGACTTCGTCTTCCAAACCTGCTAAAGACTTCACTTATTTTGTCAAAAGACATGTACCGG
>CALUTA010000180.1 GCA_944323585.1 Candidatus Gastranaerophilales bacterium | reverse complement strand
GTTTACGGATTGCAGCAGACAATTGATGAAGATTTAAAAAATGTTAATGTTTTTGACAGCAATACTACCCGAAAAAAGAAAAAGATAATTCTTGTGACAGACGGCGGCGAGAATTGCGGAGGCGACCCCTGTGCTTACATAAGAGAAGTTATGCAAAACAGAAAAGATATTAAAATAGATGTTATTCAACTCGGGAACAGCGACAAACTTGCGTGTCTTGCGGAGGCAACCGGAGGGACTTTTCATAAAGTTGACGGAAGCAAACAAAGATTTGAAACTGCTTTTGAAGATTCATTCAATGTTCCGAACGGCACAGTATCAAATGCCAGAAAAGAAAATACAAAAAAAGTTACATCAAAAGATACTGTTTTGAGAGTCAGAACTTATAACGAGAAAATTGTCAGACCAAAACGTGTAAAAAAATGTTCAAACAAGCAGCCTCTTGCTTCAAATTATAAATTTGTAAATTATAATGACTTTCAATGATTTGGTTTAATCTTGCAATAGATTACGATGTTGATTATAATGATGCAAGGCAGGTTAATTTTGAAAAAAATCCTTTTATCATTGTTTTTAATTTTAATAACTCCGGCATATGTTTTTGCCGGCAGGTATAATGTTTATACTCCGACAACTTACAAGCAGATAGAAATTGTTCAGAGTCCGAAAAACGCAAAAATTCAGGGGCAGGCAATCGAACTTCTTGTTGATTACTCGGGAAGTATGGACAAATGGATTGAAATAGCAAAAGAAACTTTGATTTATATATTGCCGAAAATCCCCGATACTTCTGCTGTAGCCCTCAGAGTATTCGGCGAATACAATTCTTTGACATCAAGTTTTTCTTATACTGATGCCTGCAAAGCCACAAGACTTGCTGTTTATTTTAAAAAGAATAATGAAGCAAAACTTATTGAGTCTTTGCAAAAGGCAAAGACCGGAGGTTCAACACCTTTGGAGTTTGCGCTCAGGGAAACCATAAATAAAGATTTGCAGGGTGTACAGATTTTTACGGCAGACAACAAGGCCGCTCCTGTTCAGAGAAAAAAGATAATTCTTGTAACAGACGGCTATGACACCTGCAACGGGGACCCTTGCGCTTATATAAGATCAATTGTAAACAGTCGTCCGGATATTCAAATTGATGTTGTGCAGCTCGGTTCTGATAATACTTTAAAATGTCTTACTAACCAGACTCACGGAAAATTTTATAAAATAGACGGAAGCCGTCAAAAGTTTGAAACAGCATTTGAAGAAGCTTTTAATGTACCGAAAGGAACAGTCAACTCAGGTAAACAAGGACTTCAGGCTTTGCCTTCCTCTAATGTAAAAATAAAATATGAGTCAACCCCTCAAAACACAATACAGGAAGACACAACCCCGAACAGAGGATATAAGTTTATTCCATTTTAATTAACTCTACTTTAAATATCTTAATAATAGCCTGTTAATCAGCAATTTTATTTATTTTCATATTTAAAAAGAATATAGAAATAAATATCAAGAAAGGAAAGTTTTTTATGTGGATAAATCCTGCTGTTGCAAAATTTTATAACATTGTTTCAAATAATGCAGCCTCAATTAATAAAACAGTAAAAAACATTACACAAAATGTTTCAACTCCGGTATTTGAAAAAATGACACCGGCAGATATGAACTTTTTGAAAATGTATGCCATTGGAACCCGTTATCGAACAGGTGTTACAAAGCCCGAAGTTGATGAATTGTTTGCAAAAGACGGCATTGATTTTATTGAGTCGGCTTACAATTTGTTTTGTGAAAAATTTATGTTGTCCGATTCATTGCGTCCCGGATTGAGTACGGATTATTTTGATAATGCCGTTATGCGTTACATCTGTCCCGAACACAGGATAGTAATTAATACAAATCCCGATTTAATCGGAAATATAAATAATACACAGTTTTTCGGCTTGTTAAGACATGAATTCCAGCACTGTATTCAGAATTTGAAAATCTTAAGCCACGAAACTGTCGGCGAAAAGGCTGTCGATAGCTATACCAAATTTATAGCATTGAGAGATAAGCAAATATTTGATTCCATACTTTCCGTTCCGGTTGAAGATTGTATAAAGTCAGCAACTGATCAACAACAATTAGAGCAAATTTTATCTTTTAAATCTTTATATGAAAACAATCCGAAAGAATATGAACAATTTTTAGAAATGAATCTGTCGGATTATAAGCAGCAGCTTGAGTCGCTCAGACAGAGCGTAATCAGAGGTTGGGGCGTTATAAAAGAAAATTCAAAGGAAAGTGATCTTGTAAAAGAGTATTTTAAAGCATTGGCCGGGGACGGTTATTATAATTCTGACGGAAGTGTAAATATGGGCAGATATATAAACACAATAACCGAACAAGAAGCGTTTCTTGCCGGAGATATTGCGGAATGTGATGTTCGCGGGATTTGTTTTTTCCGCAAAATGAAAGAAGACTTGGCAAAAATAGAAAATAATCCCGAATTATTCAAGGATATTAAAAAACAAATCAAAGAGAATAAATAAACGTAATAATTAGTGAAATTTAAAGAGAATTAATAAAAGTTTCTTCTCCGTTTTCGCAAATAATAGCAGTAAGCGGGGAGTTTTTATATTTGCCGCAGCCTGTGTCTATGCAGATTTTGTCCTTTTGAACCTGTGGTTTTTC
>CALUTA010000179.1 GCA_944323585.1 Candidatus Gastranaerophilales bacterium | reverse complement strand
AAGAATCCGATTTGTAAAAAAAAGTTAAAAGAATTACAAAAACAGGCAATAAAAATTTTTACGGTACTTAGAATAAAAGTGTGAAAGGAAAGTTATGACATTAAGACTTCGACGAAAATCTATCATAGCAAAAGCGAATGCCCCTCGCATCAGATTAATGAACTTAATCTGGGGTTTGTGATAGACAACTGTGTAAAAAGTCCTTGCGGCTTTTTACCGTAATCGAAAAGGAACAAACTACATGATACCCGTAATTTCAGCAAGCAAAATATATTCAACATTAGGGAATGAAAATTCACTTATACCCCTTGCAATAAAAGACATAGCAAACAGCACAGGTCTTACGGCCGCCTCATACATTGCAGGCGATCAGGCTGAAGGAAGAGACAGATTTATAGACGAATTCGGCACACAGGCAATATGGCTTTTCGGTATTCCGTTTTACAAAAAGCTTCTTGACCTCGGCATGTTTAAATCAATAGGATATGACCCGAAAGTTGACGTCAGAATCCTTAAAAATCCTGATATATTCAAAAAAGCAATTGAACATGCTCCGACAGAAGAAATTAAAGCTTCCTTAGAAAAAATCGGCAAATCTCAAAAGAATACAAAATTATTTAAGGGACTGAGTTTTGGCAAATTTGTCGCATCAACTTTCCTCACAATAGCATCTTATTACGGGCTTACAAAATTCAGACACCACAATACAGAAAAACATATCAAAGAAGAATTCCTCAAAAAACAGGCCGAACTTAAAAAAGGACAGCCTCAAAATCCGCAATTTTCACAACTTTCAAAAGGTTTTGGCCAATTGCAGAATGTTCCGACTGCATTCGGCAACGTACATAAAAACACTTCCTCCAATAACAAAGACCAGAATCCGTCATTTACCGGTATTCAGGACTTCATGTTCAGTCCGACCAAAAACCTTATGATTGTTGACGGTTCAATTACGGCCGAAAGAATTTTTGAATCAAGAAATCTTCAGGATACAATCGGCTACATTGTTAAAGAAGGAAGTTTCTGGGCATTTATGTACCTTCTCGGCGGAAGAATACAAAAACACGTTGAAAACAGCACGGAAAAGAAACATAATATGAACATCCAGCTTGACTCAAGAGTAATCGAGAGTGATGAACTTAAAAACGCACTCAAAAACAAAGAACTTCCGGCTATACTTCAGGCATTTAAAGATCTTAAAACAGATGTTAATATTTACGACTTTATCTGCAATCCGCTGAATAAAGACAACGTAATTGTAAAAATGGCCAAAATGTCTGACATTATAAAAGTTACGGACAACAAAACACCAACAGGCGGCACATTCTCAAAATTTATGCAGAAACTATTCCCGCAAAAGGATTTGAACAGTGCTGTGGATACAAGAGCATACGTAGATCTTGATCAGGTTAAAGGTATCAACGAAAAACTCGGCAAACTATACGAACAGTTTAACACCTTCAAATCAAAAGCCGCAGGCAAATCAGAAGATGAACTTTTGACCGCATTCCTGAAAGACCTGAAAAAATACAAACGGATTTCAGTCCTCAAAAATATCGGAGCCTGCATAGGAGCCCTCGGAGTTGTATGTCCTGCAATAATGCTGGCTCTGAGATTTTGCAGCAAAGACAACAGAGAATTCAAAGTAAAATCACAGATTGAAGAACAACTTGCAAAAGACATTCAGTCAGGAAAAATCAAGGTATAAAAAGAACTCTAAAGCTTTGCCAGAATACCTTCTGCCGCTAAAAAACCCGTAGACCAGCAGTTTTGAAGGTTAAACCCTCCGCAAAAGCCGTCAATGTCAAGGATTTCACCGCAAAAATACAAATCCGGAATAATTTTTGATTCCATAGTTTTTGAATTAACTTCATCAAGCGCAACCCCGCCTGATGTCACGACCTCCCCGCCTTTTGCGGCTGAAACTGCCTCAACCTCAAACCCGCCGAGTTTTGCTAAAATTTTATCTCTTGTTTTGCCGTCAACCTTGCAGGATTCAAGATTTTCATCAATTCCGATTTTTTGAAGAATGAATTCCGCAAGCGACTTTGGCACAAGTTCGGAAAGCACGTTTTTCACGGTTTTGTGCGGGTTTGAATTCAACAACTCCTGAAAATCCGCTCCGAAAGTAAAGTCAAAAATAATTTTATAAGGCATTTGTTCTCTTGCCATAATCGAACTTATCTGATAAACCAGAGGTCCCGAAACACCGTTATGAGTGAAAAGCAAATCTCCGGCAAGGCTTGTGTTTGCGAACTTTGCCTTTGCGTTTTTGACAGAAACTCCAGCAAGCAAAGATAAATCCTCTTTAGTTTTTAATGCTGTCAGTGCAGGATGTGGCGGAATGATCTTATGACCTAGTTTTTCCGCAATAGAAAATGCAGAATGCCCGCCGATTGCAATTACAACTTTTTCAAAAAAATACGCGCTTTTCTCACACTTAACCTCAAACCCGCCATTGCAAACTTTTACGGATATCACGTTTTCTTTTTGGAATTTTACACCCGAAAGCGCATTCAAAAAGGCTTTTCTGACTTCAGAGGCGCTGTTTGACTCGGGAAATATTCGTCCATCCTCCTGAACATAAGCTTTTACACCCATTTTTTCAAACATTTCAAGCGTTTGAGATGTTCCGAACCTTGAAAACACCGAATACAAAAACTTT
>CALUTA010000178.1 GCA_944323585.1 Candidatus Gastranaerophilales bacterium | reverse complement strand
TAATTCACTACTTATCATCTTTTTATATTATAATTAACTTACACAAAAGATAATTTAAGGAAGTTTTCAGATGAAAAAAGTTTATATAGAAACAATGGGATGCCAGATGAACAAATCCGACAGCGAAAGAATGTTCGGGATGCTTAGTCATCTGGGGTATGAAGAAACCGAAAATCCGAAAGACGCTGATCTTGTGATGGTGAACACATGTTCGATAAGACAGTTGAGCGAAGACAAAGCTTTCAGCCAGATAGGTGTCTGGGGTCAGTGGAAAAAAACATCAAAACCGGATTTGAAAATAGGATTTTGCGGATGCGTTGCCCAGCAGAAGATGAAAGAAGTTTTCAGAAGGGCGCCGTACGTGGATTTCGTTCTCGGAACACATAAAATCTATTCACTTCCTGAAATTATCAAAAGAATTCAAACCGGCGAGCGGGTTCTTGAATGCACCGAAACCAACGCAACAGAAGACGATAAAGCCGCACAGTATGAGATTAATCGTGTAAAAAGTGTTAATGCGTGGATTCCGATTACCGAAGGGTGCAACAACTTCTGTACATACTGTATTGTTCCATATACAAGAGGGCGAGAACGGTCAAGAACTCCTGAAATTATTATCAAAGAAGCCAGGCAGGCACTTAAGGACGGTTTTAAAGAGATTACGCTTCTCGGGCAGAACGTTGACAGCTACGGGAAAGACTTCAAGGACAGAAACTACCGTCTTGCGGATTTGCTGAGAGAGTTGAACGCTCTTGAAGGACAGTTCAGAATTCGTTTTGTAACTTCTTATCCGACGGATATTACGGACGAACTTATTGACACTGTTGTGGAATTGGACAAGGTTTGCGAATATTTTCACATTCCGATGCAGTCAGGCTCAAGCGAAGTTCTTAAAAGAATGAACAGACGCTATGACAGAGAAACTTACAAAAAAATAGTCGAAAAAGTCAGAAACAAAGTTCCGGATGTGACGATTACGAGCGACTTTATCGCCGGTTTCCCCGGAGAAACAGAAGAACAATTTGCCGAAACTTTGTCCGCAATTGATGAGTTTGAACTTGATTACTCAAACACTGCGGCATATTCTCCACGTGAAAAAACCGTTGCCGCAAGATGGGTGGATGAGTTTATTGACGAAGACACAAAAACCGAACGTCTTGCAAGGCTAAATGAAAAAGTCCGTGAAAACTGCCTTAAGTCAAACCAAAAATATGTCGGGCGCACATTGGAGGTTTTGATTGAAAACTTTGAAAACCACAAGGGCAAAAACGTAATTACCGGCAGAACCCGCAACAACAAGATAGTTCATATTCCTTGCGACACAGATAGAACAGGCGAGTTTTTAAATGCTAAAATCACCGGCACAAAAACCTGGTATCTTCAGGGCGAACTCGTGTAAGTTTTAGAATCTTCTGCTCAGTTCATCCGAAAGAGTAAGCAAATATTCAGTTAAAACCGTCATAGTGCAAATCCTTCTGCTTTCATTAAGATAATCCATGCAATAGTTATGCAGGATTTCAGCAGCAGCATAAATATCATGCGCCAGAAGGTCGTTATTTTTGTCTTTAAGATCCATACATACCTCTTTTATGTCAGTTTTATGGTAATTAAAATATCATAAAAAGTCAATAATATATATTATAATTTTGCATAGAGGTAAATATGCATAAAAAATTAAGGTCGCTGGGCACAAGCTGGGGAATAATTATCCCGAAAGCTATTCTGGAACTTCTCAAAATCAATCCGGTTCTTGATGAAGTTGAACTTATTGTTGAAAATGACGAGCTTAAAATCCGGAAATACAAAGGCGAAAAATAGTTTGTAGGTGTAGGTTGGGCTTTCAGCCCAACAAAGAAAAATTTAAATTATTGGAGTTCCCTCCAAGCCTGCGAATTTTTATTATTATGTTCATTCTTTTCTTTTGCCGTGGCATAAGGTACTTTCTTGTGCCGACAAGAAAGTACCGCAAAGAAGCTCCCGACCTGAGCTGCACTCACTAATCAATTGTAACCGTTTCACATAAAGCAAGTGAACTCGTGCTTCGCACTCAAACAGCACTTGCTCTGTTGTAGTGAAACGGAACATTGATTGTTCGCTCCGCAAAGGTCGGCTGGATTTAAAATATCAATCGGCTGGATTGCTTCGCCTACGGCTCGCAATGACGGGAACAGCAGTAGGTCGGATTTACTAATCCGACTTTTGGATTAGTTAACCTTTCACCTCTTCAATTTTTCAACCGTTCAACTGAGTCGCTCCCCACCCTAACCCTCCCCAAGTCGGGGAGGGAATAATTCCCGTCATTGCGAGCCGAAGGCGAAGCAATCCGGCTGATTATACAAATTACATTAGCCATTTTGTTATTTATTGCTTTTTAAACGCTTCCGCAATTGATTTTTTGTAATCCGGTCTGAGAATTCCAACTTCCGTAATTATTCCCGTTATCAATTCGTTTGGAGTTACATCAAAGCCTGGGTTGATTACTTTAACATCCGGCGCACAGATGATTTTGCCGTTAATGTGTGTAACTTCTTCTCTTGAGCGTTCTTCAATCGGGATTTCGTCACCCGAATGAATGGAGATATCAATTGTAGAAAGCGGTGCCGCTACATAAAACGGTATGTTGTGATATTTTGCGGCAATCGCAAGAGTGTATGTGCCGATTTTGTTTGCGGCATCTCC
>CALUTA010000177.1 GCA_944323585.1 Candidatus Gastranaerophilales bacterium | reverse complement strand
AAGGTTGGCGAAATTTTTGCGTATGCATTAGAAAGGTAAAAATTATCATAAAAAACAGAAAGGAAAAAGAAAATGACATTTAATCCTCTGAAAGAAAAAGGTATATCGCTTGATAAACAGCTTAGGAGCTGGTACAAAATTGTAAAAAGGC
The DNA here is from genome assembly GCA_944323585.1 of Candidatus Gastranaerophilales bacterium. Taxonomy (GTDB): domain Bacteria; phylum Cyanobacteriota; class Vampirovibrionia; order Gastranaerophilales; family Gastranaerophilaceae; genus Scatenecus. The sequence continues at coordinate 2,616 of CALUTA010000177.1, read as the reverse complement.
CCTTCGACAAACATAAGGTTGACTGCTACACCAGAACCCGACAAATTTTGATGAACGGAATTGAAGTTGAAGCGTGGAATTTTAAACACGCATTTGCAAGGTTTTGTCCTGACGCAGATGTCTGCAAAACAATTGCCGAAATCCGCAGAATTGAAGACACCCAGCAAACGACTGTAAACTGGATGACACCGGCTGAACAATCCGTTCTGGAAACTACTCTGGGGTATGAACAGGTCGCCGTTGATTTGACCGCATGGCTTGCGCAGAATGAGCCTGATGAATATGTAAAAGAAACATTTGACTTCGGGCTTCTTGAAGATTTTGACCATCTTTACAGATACAGCCAGTGGGCATATATGATTCACGGGATAGACCCCAATGATATTGTTCAGCATCAAACGGATATTCTTGTCAGCCGCCCGACCCAGAACCACCATAACGACAACAAAATAAGACTCAGAAACCCTTATGACAGAAAAACTGCCTCCCCTCAGACAAAAGTCAACATTCTTACCCTTGTTTCAGGAGAACAGCAAACCCATAATTTCTATGCCGAACACGGGATGATGTATGGTAATGACGATTTAAGAAGAACTTACGGCGAAATCTGCGACGTTGAAGAAGAGCACGTTTCAATGTACGAATCTCTTATTGACCCTGAAGAAACTATGTATGAAAAACTTCTTCTTCATGAATTTACGGAAGTTTGCACATACTACAACTGCTACAAGGACGAGAAGGACGAACAGTTAAAAATGATATGGGAGGAATTTCTTGCCTTTGAACTTGAGCATTTAAGAATTGCCTCAGAGCTTATTAAAAAGCACGAAAAACGTGATCCTGAAGAAATAATCGGAGAAGAAATCATTGAGCCCTGCCACTTTGAAAGCCAGAAAGAATACGTTGCAAATATTTTGATTAACGAAATAGACAAACGTTTGGACGGAACAGAAGACAAAAGCTACACCACAATTGACAAACTTCCTGACAACTGGCCGAGTTATGATGTTCAGGAAAAATTTGGCGAAGACGGTGCTCCGACCGAAAAGACAATACAGCTTATTACAACAGCAACAGGGCGGGATATAGTTTTTGGCGCCCCGAAACTTATTAAAAAACAGGCAGAACTTATTGAAAGAGGGCTTGAAGAAATTGCACAGGCTCCGGATACTGTTTCGGCGGACGATTACAGAGATATGGAAAGCGCAGATATGGTAGAATTTTAACTTTGAAAGGAAATGTTTATGAACAAAATTGTTAAATTTGCAGGCGGAACTTTGCTTTTAGGTATTGCCGCAGCCTCAATTGCAGGAATAATTATGGCAAAAAAAGGAACACTGGATCCGTTCATCGAAAAATTCAAAAAAGAACATCCTTCAAAAAAGAAAAATCCGGATGATATTTTTGAGGAGCGAATCTGCATGATTTCGGAAACCGATTGTGACGAAAACGCAGGAAACAAGTATAAAACACTCTATGGTTCAAACAATTTCAGACCTTCATCAAACGGTAAATATTAATAATTTAAAATAAATAGAAAACAGGACAAGTTAAAGTTTAATTCCGTTAATTTGTTCTGTTTTGCTATTTCAAGTTCCAGCTGATTAAATATGAGTATGTAATAAGAAATAAAGCAAACAAAACAGGAAATGATTTTTACCAGATAAAAGAAGTAGGTTCCGGTTCTGCATACTTGCACCACAACCAAGCGCTTGAACCGGAACCCAATAATATTATAAATGATATTTCCAAAAATATCAACCCTGTCCAAGCGGAAGAACTTAAAAATTTGCAAAAATTAAACAAATCAGCTGCGAAGCGTTTGACGGATTCTGCACCTACATCAAACCTTTCGCTGGAGAAAGGCAGGAACTCTATCTCCAGACTTGCAGCTAATAAGGCTATTATAAATGATAATTCCGAAAAAGTCAACCCTGTGAAGATGATAGTTCCGGCACAGATTCTGCAAAGTCTTGAAGAAACAAATCAGCCGTCATTTTTGCTGGAAGGCAGTGTAGAGATGAATGTGGATAAAAACAGCTTTTTATTACCATCTGGCTCGGAAGATTAGAACCTGGGCGATTATGAAGGATACTGCTTAAAATTAAATTTAGTCAAGATAATAAATGATTGTTTTTGACAGAAATCTGGAATATGTGTTATAATTGTAGTACAAAATTGAATAAAACAAAAATAAGAGTAAGGTAAGATATTTTAAATTAATTAAAATTTAAAATTCTGTCTTACTCTTTTTTTATAACAATAATCCGGAAAGGCGGTGAGATTTATGGAAAAATAATAAAAATATAATAAAAACCTTTGTTTTTGGAGATATTTTTAAACTTGAATATTGACGGAATAAAGAAACAAATGTTAAAATAGACAGGACGTTTAAATAAGGAATATGTGGTTAATGAAAAAATTTCTAATCCTTGTAATGTCAATAATTTTATTCGGACAAACGGTGTTAGCCTCCGGCACATATCGCAAGCTGAATTTTTCGGGCGGAGAATCAGACAAACATGTAGGCAAAATTCTATATGAATATGTTTTGAAAGAATTAAATAAGACGCCGGAAGAAGCAAAAGATTTTGCACGAATAGAACCTGAAACAGT
>CALUTA010000176.1 GCA_944323585.1 Candidatus Gastranaerophilales bacterium | reverse complement strand
TATTTTTTTTAGCGTAATCAATTGAGCTTCGATTTCTGCTAGTTCTATTCGAGTCAAAGCAGATTTCTGTCAACTTTTGTTGGTCAGCACGCCCAACCTGCTAATCTGCCCTAACCTTCCTCGACTTTGTTAGGGAACTATTTTACCTGATAAGCATCCGGCCTTTCAACTATATCACTCCTCTCTTATACTCTCTTCACATAAATTTTGTTTGCGGTATAATAAAAATGAACAAACAGAAGTGTATGACAAAAACGCACAGGAAGTGCGAGAAAGACAAGGTAATTATGGTACCGGAAACAAAAAAATTCGAAATTGAAATCGGCGGAAAAACAGTTACCGTCGAAACCGGGAAGTATGCGCAATCCACTAATGGTTCTGTTACGGTAAGATGCGGAGATACAATGCTTTTTGTTCACTGTGTTGTATCTAAAGAACCCAGAGTCGGAATTGATTTCTTCCCGCTGCTAATTGATTATGAAGAAAGAATGTCCTCAATCGGACGTATTCCGGGCGGCTACAACCGTTCCGAAGGCAAGGCAAGCGATAAAGCAATCCTTGTTTCACGTTTGATTGACAGACCTATAAGACCTCTGTTCCCGAAAGGTTACAGAAATGATATTCAAATCGTAGCACAATTGTTCAGCTACGATCAGCAAAACCAGCCCGACACTCTTGCAATGCTCGGGGCATCCTGTGCTTTAATGCTTTCAGGCGCACCTTTTGAAGGCCCGATAGGCGCCGTCAGAGTTTCAAGAGATGAAAACGGCAATATGATTGCAAACCCGACACACCAGCAGGCTGATAAATCAGACCTCGACATTGTTGTTGCAGGAACTCACGACAGTGTAATTATGGTTGAAGCAGGATGTAAATTCGTTACGGAAGACGATATTATGAATGCCGTTGAATTTGCACAAGGTGAAATCAGAAAACAGTGTGATGCTCAGGTTGAATTTGCAAAACAGTGCGGAGTTGTTAAAGAAGAATTTGTAAATCCTTATGACACAACAGAAATCAAAAAGATTATCGACGAAACAGCTCACGATATGATTTTTGACGCATACCACAACTTCGACAGAGAATACAGACAAAACAAACTTGAAGAAGCAAAAGCTCTTGTAAAAGAAAAAATAGATGCGCTTCCGGAAGACGATTACATCAAAAAAATCATTGAAGAAACCGGAATTGACTTTGTAGCGGAAGAATTCAAAAATGCTGAAAAGAAAATTATGCGTACAATGATTCTGGATGAAGGCGTCCGTGCAGACGGAAGAAAACCTCACGATGTGCGTCCTATCTGGTGCGAAGTAGGTGTAATTCCGAGAGCACACGGTTCAGCAGTATTTACAAGAGGCCAAACTCAGGTTCTTTCAGTTGCAACCCTTGCAGGCCCCGGAATGAAACAGGAGCTTGACGGGGTGGATCCTGAAACTGAAAAAACTTATATGCACAAATATATCTTCCCCGGCTTCTCAGTCGGCGAAGTAAAACCGTTAAGAGGCCCCGGAAGACGTGAAGTCGGTCACGGAAACCTTGCAGAACGAGCCAACGTACCTGCGCTTCCTTCTCAGGAAGAATTCGGCTACACAATAAGAGTAACATCAGACGTACTTGAATCAAACGGGTCAACCTCAATGGCATCAACCTGCGGCTCTTCAATGGCATTGATGAATGCCGGTGTTCCGGTAAAATGCATGATCGGCGGTGTTGCAATGGGTATGATTACCGAAGAAGGCAGAGAACCCGTTGTATTAACAGATATTCAGGGAATTGAAGACTTTCTCGGCGATATGGACTTCAAAGTTACAGGAAATGACGACGGAATTACGGCGCTTCAAATGGATATGAAGGCAAAAGGAATTGCAAATGACACTTTGCGCCGAGCATTACAGCAGGCAAAAGAAGGCAGACTTCATATCTTAGGCGAGATGAGAAAGGTAATTACAAAACCTGCGGATCATCTGTCACCGTTTGCTCCGAGCATTACGACAATGACGATTCCTGTTGAAGATATCGGAACAGTAATCGGGCCCGGCGGAAAACAAATCCGTGCGATTATAGACGCATCAGGTGCAGAAATTGATATTCAGGACTCAGGTGTTGTAACGATTACATCAAACGATCAGGAAGGCGCTGAAATCGCAAAACGCATGATTCAGGAACTTACCTTCAAACCTGAAGTCGGAATGGTTTTGAAAGGCAGAGTTGTAAGAATTATCCCGATTGGCGCATTCGTAGAACTTTGCGGCGGCAAAGACGGAATGGTTCACATCTCTCAAATCTGCCACGAAAGAATTGAAACAATCGAACCGCACGTAAAAATCGGCGATGAAGTTATCGTAAAAGTAATCAAAATTGATGAAAAAGGCCGTGTAAACCTCACAATCAAAGGGGTTACAGACGAAGAAAAGTCAAGACTTTTAAATCAATAACAACTAAAATATATCAACAAACAAGCCGGATATAATTACATATCCGGCTTGTTTATTTAATAAACCATTTTATTCTACAGGCCCAAGTTCTGTTGTTTTGTATGTTTTATCGTTAAATCTGATTTTTACCTGAGTTCCGTCTTCTTTAGTGCGGATACCTTCATAGATTCCGTCACCAACTCTTGTTAAATCACCCTCACCCAATGGGCCTTTAGTTTTAATTTTTTCAACAACTCCGTTATTGTACAATTGGGTGTTTTCATATCCGTCAGCGTCTTTAAAATTATGCTCTATTTTTTTGCCGTTTGAATCATATTTAGAATTTGTTTCGCAGATAAATTTGCCATCCTTATCAAAGCTTGTAGATTTTAAAATGTCACCTTTTGCATTCCACTGATATTCACGGACTGTGCCGTCAGGCTTTACTTCCTTTTCAGTACTGACAACTTTGTTGTAATCAACAG
>CALUTA010000175.1 GCA_944323585.1 Candidatus Gastranaerophilales bacterium | reverse complement strand
TTGCATAATAAGTATATTGCGTAAATACCTCGCAATATAAGTTACATCAAACACCGCAGTTTCTTTTCCAGGAGATTGCGGTGTTTTTTGTTGATTTTGTTAGAGCAGTAAAATCTTACGTCATTCTGAGCGTAGCGAAGAATCCTTATAAAAAACTGATTAGATTCTTCGGTCACTACGTTCCCTCAGAATGACGATTAAATGATGCCTTAAAAAGTTAGAATAAAATCCGCCGACCTTTGCGAAGCGAACAATCAATGTTCTGTTTCACTATAAACAAAGCAAGTGCTATATACAAAATAGCCATTTTGTCTTTTACTGTCATTCTGAACTTGTTTCAGAATCCCTTTGAGATCCTGAAATAAATTCAGGATGACAAAATGGCTTTGAGAAGATTGAGTGCGAAGCACGAGTTCACTTGCTTGGGGTGAAACGGTTACAATTGATTAGTGAGTGAAGCTCCGGTCGGGAACTTCTTTGTGGTACTTTCTTGTCGGTACAAGAAAGTACCATATTGAAACAAAAGAAATGAATGAACATAATTATAGATTCTTCGCTTTCGCTCAGAATCACGTGTCGGTTTAGATTTGATCCTTCGGCTAAAGCCTCAGGATGACATTATCAATCAGCTGGATTGCTTCGCATTCGCTCGCAATGACGGATTGATTTTATTTTTCCTCTCCCACATGGGGCGAGGGAATGATTCGTCATTCTGAGGGAGTTTACGACCGAAGAATCTATGTAAAAAAAACAGAGAGGATGGGATTCGAACCCACGGTGGAACATAATCCCACACAACCTTTCCAAGATTGCACCTTAAACCGCTCGGACACCTCTCTATTCAATTCTTTTTTTACTATATCACAAATATTTTTATGGTACAATCTTTTTATGATTAAATTTGTTTCACCTCCCCAAAAAGCATTAAAAGGCTTTGTTACCATACCTTCTGACAAATCGCTTTCGCACAGGGCTGTTATTTTTTCTTCTCTGGCTAATGGAACTTCTGTTATAAATAATTTTTCTAAAGGTGCTGATCCTCTGTCTTCACTTGCTGTTTGTAAAGCACTTGGGGTTCGTGCAGAATTTAAAGACGAAAATTCTGTTGAGATTATATCTTCCGGAATTTTAAAAAAGCCTTCTGTTCCGCTTGATTGTGGAAATTCAGGAACAACAATGCGTCTTATGGCAGGAATTCTGTCAGGACAGAATTTTGAGTCGGTTCTTACAGGCGATGAAAGCCTTTCAAGACGCCCGATGAGGCGTGTAATTGAGCCTTTGTCGCTTATGGGGGCTGAAATTCAAGCTGTTGACTGCCATGCACCGCTTGAGGTTTTCGGCAGAAGGCTTTGCGGTATTGATTATGTTTCAAAACTTGCATCTGCGCAGGTTAAATCATGTGTTCTGCTTGCAGGGTTATTTGCCAATGGGCATACAAGTTTTACGGAGCCTTATTTGTCCAGAAATCATACTGAAATAATGCTTAAGTACATGGGGGCTGATATTCGGACTGAGGGCTGTACTGCAATTATCAAGCCTTCTAAATTAGCGCCCGTTGAAATTGATATTTGCGGTGATATTTCATCTGCGGCATTTTTTATTGCGGCAGGGCTGATTGTGCCGGACTCTGATATTATTTTGAAAAACGTAGGCCTAAATCCAACCAGAACGGGTATTATTGATGTTGTAAAGATGATGGGCGGCCGGCTTGAAATTCTTGATGAAACTCTTAAGTCAGGAGAACCTGTCGGTGATATAAGGGTGCAATATTCGGACTTGAAGGGATGTGTGATTGAGAAAGATTTAATTCCGAGGCTGATTGACGAATTGCCTGTTATTGCAGTGCTTGCAACTCAGGCAGATGGAGAAACCATAGTTAAAAATGCAGAAGATTTACGTAATAAAGAATCTGACAGGATTAAGGCTGTAGTCGGAGAGATAACTAAGCTCGGAGCATCTATCAGCGAAACTCCGGACGGATTTGTTGTACATGGAAAAACAAGTCTTTCAGGCGGGGTGCAGGTTGAATCTTTCCACGATCACAGGCTGGCAATGAGTTTGTATGTGGCAGGGCTTGTCTGTAACAAATCAATCGGAATAAACGGATTTGAATGGGTTAATATCTCTTTTCCGGAGTTTGAATTGCTCATGAATAATTTGTTTGAAATTTGAAGCTTTTACATAATATTTTTGGTGGATTTTTGTCTGCGTTTGTTGACAGCAAATTTAATATTATATAGAATTTATGTATGAACAATAATTATGTAAATAAATTTGATAAACAGGTTTCTACTTTTGGGATAAAGGAACAAATGTGTCTTATTTTTGGGATTATATTAGCAATTATCATTTATTTTATGTTTTTCCATGTAGATAAGACTCCTTATGGTTATGCTGAAATTCCTGAGGATGTCGTTACTTATCTTTCAGGTTCAGGAAATTACTATGCAAAAGATTATAACAGCGGTAAAATGCTTGTACTTTATACCCTGAAGCGTGACAAAAAATATAAATATCCTAAACAGTTTCAAGATGCACTTGATGTTGTGATGGAAATGCCGGAGTTAGGGAAATTATATAATTTCCACGAATTGCAGGTGTTTAGAAATAATATACTTTTTGAAGGTGAGAAAGGTGAAAAAATTCTTAAAGGAGAAAAAGCTTTAAGAAAAGTTTGCAGAAGCTTTTGTGTTGTAAACCCGGACAAAAAAGCACTGTATTTTTATTTTGAACCCAAGCCTCGTGATGCGCAGTATCTTCAAGAAAACCTGGAAAAATTAGAATTCTGGGGGGCAAAACTCAACTAATTGTTAAAAATTCGGTATATAATATAAACCGGTCTGTTTAAAGTCAGGATTTGTCCGGTTTGAATTTTGTTAATTAAGTAACTCCCGACCGACTGTAATATAGCT
>CALUTA010000174.1 GCA_944323585.1 Candidatus Gastranaerophilales bacterium | reverse complement strand
CTAATTGCACCGCATGGGTTTTGACTTATGAAAATATGGATTATAAACGCTGCCCTGACAAGCTCGGCTGGGAAAAAGATAAACAAAAATCATGCAAGTAGTCTAAAACAGACTCATCTGTTCCTGCTTTGCAAAGTGTTTGGTTAAAAAAGATTTTCTGTGGTACTTACAAAGCCCGTATTTGTCAATTGCCTCAAGATGTTCTTTAGTTAAATAACCGGCATTTTTTGCCCAGCCATATTGTGGAAATTCCCTGTCAAGTTCTTCCATATATCTGTCACGCGTAACTTTGGCCAAAATACTTGCCGCCGCAATTGAGGCTGATGTGCTGTCGCCTTTCACAACCCACTTTTGGGGGCATTGGGTGAAGTTTTTGATAAGCTTGTTGCCATCGACTAGAACAAGAAAATGCTGTAAATCTGTGGTTTGGCTTTGCATGGCTTGCCTGATAACGTCTTCCACCGCAAGCTTCATTGCCTTAAGTGATGCGTTTAAAATATTAATTTTTTCAATTTCTTCAACTTCAACGCAGATGGTTGAATTAATCGTATTTTCGAAAATAATGTCATATAAAGTTTCACGCTTTTTTTTGGAAAGCTGTTTGCTGTCGTTCAAGATTGAAAGCTGTTCGATAAGTTCAGCGGATTTGTCATGGAAAAACACCGCACTTGCAAAAACTCCTCCAGCCGCAGGGCCTCTGCCTGCTTCGTCCGTGCCTATAATCAGATTATTTTTGTAGGAAGAATCATAATTGAAAAGTTTGATAACATGAGAATCCGCCGTTAATTCCACTTATCCCTCCAAATCATCAAGAACAAATTTCCCTATTTTTCCGTCCCTGAAATCTCTTAAAACATAAATTGCAGTTCTTTCAATATCGGGGTTTCCACCCGTTACAAGCCAGTTTCTTGATTTTGCAATGTTTTCAAGTGTAATCTCGCTATCATCTAAATTATAGTAATTTTTTACAATTTCAGGATACTTTTCAGAAAGCAGATTTAAAAGCTCATAAGCAACACCCTCATTTGAATAGGCATTTTCAGATACCGAGTTTACAAAAGCTAGTTTCAAAGCTTTAGTCTGATCATCCTGACGCATAGGGATAATCCCCGGAGTATCAAGTAGTTCAAGCTGCGGGTTAATCCTCACCCACTGCTGCTGCCTTGTAACTCCTGCTTTTGCGCCTGTTTTGGTCTTGGATGAGCGTGTAAGTTTGTTGATAATGCTTGATTTGCCGACGTTCGGCATCCCGACAACCATGACTCTTGCTGGACGGCGAAGAAGTCCTTTTTGCATAATTGCCTGAATGCGTGGTTCTGAAAGTTCAACAACCTTTTTTACAATCTGGTTCAAATCCTTAGAATTTTTTGCATCAGATAAAATAACAGGATAGCCGGATTCTTTTTCAATTTTTTCTGCAAAAGAAAGAAGCTTTGACTTATCCGCAAGATCGGACTTATTAAACAATATTAAACGGGGCTTGTCTTTCAACAGCCCCGCAACATTTTCGTATCCGCTGGAGAGCGGAATTCTTGCATCAAGTACTTCTATCACCGCATCCACAAGTGACAATTGCTCTTTTAGCTTTTTTTCAGCTTTTGCTATATGCCCTGGATACCAGTGGATATGAATTTTATCTTTTTTCAATTTTTTCCTTGATACGAGTAGCTTTACCTGAACGTTCTCTCAAGTAGTAGAGTTTAGAACGTCTAACATCACCGCGTCTGAGAAGAGTGATTTTTTCAATTCTCGGTGAGTGCATTAAGAATACACGTTCAACGCCGACACCCTGAAAAACTTTTCTGACAGTAATAGTTTTGTTAATGCCTTCGCCGTGTTTTTTAATGATAGTACCTTCGAAAGCCTGAGTTCTTTCTTTGTTGCCTTCGATAATTCTTACAAAAACTTTAACGGTATCGCCGGGGTTCACATCCGGAACTTCTTTTTCCATGTAAGCTTTTTCTAATTCATCAATAATAGGGTTCATTTTCTTTTTCCTTTATAAGTTTATATTTCGTACTTTTTAAATTCCTTAATCGGTGTTGAACGCTTTTTCCACACAAAAACACACCGACGCACGTTCGTAGAATTTATCGTAAACCAAATAACTTTTTTTTGCAAGCTGCGATGTAATAAATGTTTACTATTTTGTAAGATATGGGTTGACGGAGTGCAAATTCTAGGGCTTATATAGCAAATTCCACAGATATTATTAAAAGTTCGCCATTCTGAGGGCATTGCATGAAGAATATTATTTTTAGAAACTTCGCTAACGCTCAGTATGACATTGTTTTGAAAAATTTTGCGAAATTTGCTATATGAGTCCGCTTAGCAGGAATTTGTTATTTTAATTTGGTTGTGATAAGTTGAAGTTATGGACAGTTTTATCAAGGATATTCTTAAAAAGCGCAAGAAGCGCAAGAGTTTCTGCGATACCAAAACAATGGGTGTGAATATTGATAAAAACGAGTATTACGAAATAATTTTGTCAAACTCTGCGCATCCGGAAGATTTAGACAAACAAAAACCTTGACAATTGACTTTAGTTAGGATAATTTATTATTATTGCAATCTGGACTGATTGACTTGACAATTTAATTTGGACTGTGGTACTCTGCCGAACAAACGATTAAGTATCTATGGGCATGTGGTGGAATGGTAGACACGCTAGTCTTAGGAACTAGTGCTAACCGCGTGGGAGTTCGAGTCTCTTCATGCCCAAACTTTTAATAAAGACCCTGCGGGGTCTTTTTTGTTGTTGACTCGAACCGGTAGTTTGATTTTGTTGAAATCAAACTACGGAGTTCTACCCTTTAGGGCATCCTGCCTCGCACGGCTCGTGCTGCTCGTGCTGCTCGCCTGCGATGCAAGCGAGTCTCTTCATGCCCAAACTTTTAATAAAGACCCTGCGGGGTCTTTTTTGTTGTTGACTCGAACCGGTAGTTTGA
>CALUTA010000173.1 GCA_944323585.1 Candidatus Gastranaerophilales bacterium | reverse complement strand
CTTAAAGTCAGACATTCCGGAAACATATTTCCTCCATACACCCTCAACGCTACAACAAAAACAAATTCATCTAAACAATTGATTACAATTTTGAAACAATTCTATAAGATAACAATATTGAGGCATCAGGGATAAAAGCCTTTAGAATTTAAACAATTTGAACAGGGGAGAGAAATTTTGGCGAAAGTTAAAACAAATACAAAACTAAAACCGTTAAAGAAGGCGGATTTGCAGGTTGTAAAACCCGTAAAAACCACCAGATACAGTGATATAGACTTGAACAACTGGAAAGCTTACGATCATATAAAGACCGACACATTGTGGGAATTTCCGTCAAGACTTAAGGAAGGCGGACATTCAAATGAATATCACGGAAATTACATACCGCAGATAGCCCAGCAGTTGTATGAAAGATTTACAAAAAAGAACGACATTGTTTTGGATTTGTTTTTCGGCTCAGGCACATCGGGCATTGAGGCGCTGAATATGAACCGCCGCTGTATCGGGGTTGAATTGAAGGATGAACTTGCAGAAAAAGTTTCAGAAAAATTTACACCGAAACAACTTGTCACAGACGTCAGAATAATTTGCGCTGATTCTGCATCAGAAGAAGTTCGTGACAAAATTCAGGCAGGTCTTGAAATTATGGGAGAAGAGAAAGCTCAGTTTCTTGTCCTTCATCCGCCGTATGACGATATAATAAAGTTTTCGGACAGAAAAGAAGACCTTTCAAACTGTGCAACAACGGAAGAATTTTATGATTTGTTTGCCAAAGTTGCCAAAAACGGTTACGATATGCTTGAAAAGGGCCGTTTTGCAGCTCTTATAATAGGTGACAGCTACAAAAATTCCGAAGTTCAACCCCTTGGCTTTGAATGTATGGCAAGAATGATGAACCTCGGATTCAGACTGAAAGGCATCATTGTAAAAGATATTCAGGGAAATGAACGTGCAAAGGGCAAAACCGCAAATCTATGGCGCTATCGTGCGTTAGCCGGCGGATTTTTTATCTTCAAGCACGAGTATGTAATGATTTTCCAGAAAGTGTAAAAAATATAATTAAAATCTACATTATTTAAAGGATAAAAAATATAAACATATAGTTTATCCTGAAAACAGGAAATACTGCACACTGACAGCTTCAAAAAGAAAACAGGGCATGCCTAAAGTCATGGGAAAAAATCTTATTATTACAAATTGTAACCAAGGTTTAAGAAATATTAAAATGGCTGAAATCATGTCACTGTCATGGTTTTGGGAAAGTCTTGTCCGCTAAGGTATTTCAAAAAACAAAATAGTTGTCCGCTATAGAGGTATAGAGTACAATTAATTGTATATTCAAAAGGCCGCAGGTTTTTTTGTAAGCCAATCGGCCGGATTTCTTGTAAGAGGAAGATGGTATGCAGTTTACGGTAAAAGAGAATCTTTCAAAAATACAAGAAGAAATTGCACCTTATAGACCAAATATTATTGCAGTTACAAAGTATTTTGACGAAGAAGCAATTGAGGAAGCTTATAAAGCAGGCCTCAGAAACTTCGGCGAATCAAGAACGATTGAAGCAATTGAAAAAATAGGAAAATTGCCTTTAGAAGTGCGGAATAACTCAACATTCCATTTTATCGGGCATCTTCAGTCGAATAAAGTCAAAAAAACAGTCGAGCATTTTGATTTTATTCATTCGGTTGATTCGTTGAAGCTAGCGGAGTCAATTTCAGCAGCGGCAAAGGCTTTTGGAAAAGTCCAGAAAATACTTCTTCAGTTGAATAATGCCGGCGAAGTTCAAAAGTCGGGGTTTTCAAAAGAAGAACTTTTTGAAGTTTTTCCTGAAATTATCAAACTTGACGGGGTAAAAGTTGAAGGTTTGATGAATATGGCGCCATTGGGGGCTGATGACAAAACTCTGTTTGAATTGTTCAGCGACGTTGCGAATACCAAAAGGCTTCTGGAAGAAAAATACAACTGCAAAATGAATGAATTATCTATGGGGATGAGTCAGGATTACAGGATTGCGGCTCAGTGCGGGGCTACAATGCTTAGAATAGGCAGAAAATTATTCAGTTAGTAAGATAAATAAAAATAAACGGAGGAAAAACGGTGGCGATTGTAACAGACAAAATTAAATCAGTGGTTGACTTTTTGGTAAAAGGTTTTGAACCGAGAGAAACAATATTTGATGATATGGCAGAAGATGATATGGAAGGCGGATACGAAGTTCAGGACAATCTTGCAATTGATCCGGCTTATTCATACCAGTCAAAACCTGAAAAAAATCAGGAATTAAAAGTTGTTACTCATCCAAATTACAGAGGCTATGAAGTAAGAATTATGGAACCTCGTTCATTTGATGATGCAGCACAAATTGTTCAGCACTTAAAAGACAGACAAACAATCGTCCTTAATTTACATTTGCTCGACAAAGAACAATCTCAAAGAACAATTGACTTTGTATGCGGCGCAGCCCATGCATTGAACGGTAAACCGCAAAAAGTCGGAGATTTGGTATTTGTATTCACTCCGAGCAACGTAACTTTGTCTGTAGATGTCAACGCTAACCAGAATAAATTCAATGACTCACTGTGGAGAGCACCTTTGCAGTAAGGTCTTATTCGTAAAATAATGAGAAGAGGATAGTTTAAGAGGCGGTTCTTTTGAGCCGTCTCTTTTGCCGAACACCGCAAGGTGATTTCAGTGCGAATTTACGGTTTAGTGCGTAATAAGTTTTAATCCCGTTATTCCGCTTACAATAAGCAAAATGCACAAAATCCTCATAGCAGTTACGGGTTCTTTGAAGAGTACAATCCCGAAAATTACGGTTCCGATAGTCCCGATACCTGTCCAGATTGCATAAGCCGTCCCTAACGGCAGATTTTTAAGAGCAAGTGCAAGGAAATAAAAACTTGCAATCATTCCGATAATAGTAAGTATAGACGGGATAATTTGTGTGAATCCGTGTGAAAATTTCAATCCGACAG
>CALUTA010000172.1 GCA_944323585.1 Candidatus Gastranaerophilales bacterium | reverse complement strand
GAAGGCGGCACATAAGCCATTGTTCTGTCCGAAAAATCTTTTGTATAAGGGGCGATAAAATCCGCAAAAAACAATGCAAGATATATAATTCCTAAAACAATCATTGCAGCTCGTGCAAATTTGTCTTTCCAGAGCGATTTGAGAACTTCTTTTATCATGCGGCACCTCCCTTAACCCGAATTCTCGGGTCTGTTATGATGAGGAGAATATCCGCAATAAGGTTGCCTAAAATAAGCATAATCGCACCCATCATTAAAGATGCCATAACAAGATTTATGTCGGATCTCAAAACCGCTTCCAAAATCAAACGTCCTAATCCGGGGTATTGGAAAACGTATTCGGTCAGCGCCGCCCCGCTCAACAATCCCGCAAATTCAAATCCAAGAAGTGTAATCATCGGGTTAATAGCGTTTCTCAATGCATGTTTATAAACAACCTTAAATTCCGAAAGCCCCTTAGCCTTGGCAAATTTTACGTAGTCGCTGTCAAGAACATCAAGAAGATTTGCTCTCATTTGTCTTTGCAGGCTTGCAAGCGAAATAGTGAAAAGAACCGTAACCGGCAGAACAAGGTGGTGCGCAAGATCCCATATTTTTCCGCCGAATGACATCTCTGCAAAGTTTGACGACGTAAGTCCTCCGACAGGGAACCAGCCTGTTTTTACCGCAAAAAGAAGCAATAATACCGCAAAGAAAAATGACGGAATTGCCATTCCGATACTGGTTAAGACTGTCAAAACCCTGTCCAGCGGCGATTTCCATTTTAAGGCCGCAAGCACCCCCAGCGGAACCCCCACAATCCATGTCATAAAAATTACGACAACCGCAAGCAGAAGTGTATTAGGAATTCTCTCTTTCAATTTTGTGCTGACCTGCTCGCCGTTTGAAGTTATGCCTAAATCCCCTCTCAAAAAAGAAGATGCCCATTTGCCGTATTGGACGATTATCGGTTTATCAAGCCCGAGGCGTTCGGTTTCTTTCTGAAGAGTTTCTTTTGATACCGACGGGTTAAGTCTTAATTCCGCAAGCGGGTCGACCGGCGACAATCTTATGATAAAGAAGCTCAGAATTGAAACTATTATCAAAAGCGGAATTGATTGAAGTATTCTTTTTAAAATATATATTAAAATTTGCATTTTTTCTCCGAATTTTTACTTATCAATATAAATTTCCTCCAGATTGTAGGTAATCCCTGTCAAAGATGACGGAAATATATTTTTAAACTTTGTTCTAATGGCTGTTATAATAATCGGTGAATATATATAAATAAAAGGCTTTTGTTCGTATGCAATTCTCTGGTATTCGTCGTAATATTTTTTGCGTTCTTCAAAACTTGTAGCAAGAGCGCCTTTTGTGTACATTTCGTCGATTTCTTTTTCCCAGTCAAAGCGGCTGCTGTTTTCATCACCCTCAAGACGCTGATTGAACATGTGTAAAGTTCCGTCTGACATCCAGACGTTTTTTCCTCCGTTGGGTTCAAGCGGGCTTCCCGTAAGCCCCATTATAACCATATCCCAGTCAAGGGTGTTTACAAGTTTGTTTACAAGAGTATTAAATTCAACAGGTTTGAAATTAACTTTCATACCGAGATCTTCAAGGTCTTGCTTTACCATAACCCCGATTGCTTCACGTTCTGTGTTGCCTGCGTTTGTGAAAAGATCAAACTCAACATGGTTGCCGGATTTGTCCAGAAGATGTCCTTTTTTATCCCAGACAAACCCAGACTTTTTCAGGTATTCTTTTGCTTTTTCGGTACTTTTCGGATACGGTTCAAGTTTTTTATTCAGAAAGATTGAGTTTAAACTTTCCGCGGTGTAAAGCGGTTCGCCAAGCCCGTTTGCAATATTTAAAACCATATTTTTTCTGTCGATTGCATAGTCGCATGCAAGACGGAAATTCACATCCCTGAACCAACTTTGTTTAATCGGATTAACGTAAAACTTGCCGTCTTTGTTTTTTCGGTCGTTGAGGTTCATTGAAAGAAACATTGTGCCTGTGTTCGGGCCGAGGTTGTAGATTTTGTAATCCGAATGAGCCTCACGCTCCTTAAATCTTGCAACGTTTGCACCCTGAAGGTTTATAACGTCGATTTCTCCGCCCTCAAACTTCAAAACCTCATTGTTCAAATCCCCGACAATAAAATAAACCAGACGATCAAGATATGGAAGCTGTTCATTATTTTTGTTGATAATATAATAATTCGGATTTCTTTCAAACACGACACGTTGTGCCGGCACGTATTCTTTTAATCGGAAGGCGCCTGATGTTACAAAAGTTTTCGGGTCTGTGTTGGTGGACAAAAATGTATAAAAATAGTCCTTGCCTTTTTTGACAGCCGGTGCAAAAATGTGCTTTGGCGCAATTGGAGTTGAAAGCATTCTGATAAACGGTGCAAAAGGTTTTATTGTTGAAAATTTTACCGTATATTTGTCTATTTTTTGTACAGTCGGCAATTGCCCGTCAATAACGAGCGAATCCCGAGTAGAAGTATTGCCGTAGCCGTCAAAAATTATGTTCTGCCATGTGAAAACAACATCATCTGCGGTAATTTCTTTTCCGTCTGACCATTTTACACCTTTTCTGAGTTTTATAATATAGTTGTTGCCATTGACTTCAAATGATTTTGCAAGTTTAGGAATCGGCTCGCCTGTTTGGGCATCAGTTGACAGAAGCCCGTCGTACATCACGTCAGACATAAGTGATGAAATATTGTCTTTTGAATTAAAGGGGTTAAAAGTCTTTGGTCCCTCGCCGATTGTGGAGGCATGAATTTCCCCGCCGAACTTGCCGATAGGAGCCTGTGATTGAAGATAATCAACACCGTCTATCGTGACTGTCTTTTGTGAAGGCGGAAAATTTACGTATTCTACGTCATTTTGGACTGATGTAGGCGTTTTCTCAGTTTCAGGATAATCTCTGTGTATGCAAGCCCTCAAAAACAAAACGCAAAATGCCAAAACTAAAACAACATAAACCCATTTCTTCATAAGATTAGAATATCACAAAAATAAAGTTTGTTTATA
>CALUTA010000171.1 GCA_944323585.1 Candidatus Gastranaerophilales bacterium | reverse complement strand
AGCCAATGTGTAGGAGCGGACTTCGTCTTCCAAACCTGCTAAAGACTTCACTTATTTTGTCAAAAGACATGTACCGGCAAAAGCGCCTATACATGTCTTTTTTAAGTTTGTCTAATTTATTTTAAAAGCGGCTCTTACTAACATCTAGCCGATGTGTAAGAGCGGACTTCGTCCGCTACATCATGCCGCCCATACCACCCATGCCGGGCATTGCAGGAGCTTCCGGTTTTTCTTCCGGAACTTCAACAACAGCAGCTTCTGTTGTCAACAACATTGAGCCGACTGAGGCAGCGTTTACAAGAGCTGATCTTGTAACTTTTGCAGGGTCAACGATTCCGGCCTGGAACATGTCAACGTATTTGTCATTCAATGCGTCATAACCGTAAGCGCCATCGTGTGAAAGAATATTGTCAACAACAACATCAGCTTTAGCACCTGCGTTGCGGGCAATTAATCTCAACGGTACATCAAGTGCTGCAGTCAGAATTTTGAAACCGACTTTTTCATCATCTGAAGCAAATGAGATTGTTTCAAGTTTCTTTTCTAAATCCTGTTGAACTCTTAACAATTCAACACCGCCTCCGGGAACGATACCTTCTTCGTTAGCGGCTCTTGTTGCGTTAAGAGCGTCTTCAATTCTGAGTTTTCTTTCTTTAAGTTCAACTTCACTTGCAGCACCGACTTCAATCAAGGCAACTCCGCCTGAAAGTTTTGCAACACGTTCCTGAAGTTTTTCTTTGTCGTATTCGCTGTCAGAAGCTTCGATTTGTTTTCTGATTAAACGAACTCTGTCCTGAACGGCTTCTTTAGTTTCGTTGCCGACAACGATTGTAGTTTCATCTTTTGTAACAGTAACACGTTTTGCTTTCCCGAGCATTTGTGTTGTAACGTTTTCAAGCTTGATTCCGAGTTCTTCAGTAAACATTTCGCCGCCGGTGAGGATAGCGATATCTTCAAGCATTGCTTTTCTTCTGTCACCGAATCCCGGAGCTTTAACAGCAACGGCTCTTAAAACTTTTCTCATTGTGTTAACAACAAGAGTTGCAAGAGCTTCGCCCTCAATGTCTTCAGCGATTAACAACAAAGCTTTGCCGTCACGTGCAACCTGTTCAAGCAGCGGAACCAAATCAGAAATCAAGTTAATTTTCTTGTTGCAGCAGAATACATAAGCATCTTCCAGAACAGCTTCCATTCTTTCAGGATCAGTAACAAAGTAAGGTGAGATGTAACCTTTGTCAAACTGCATACCTTCAACAACTTTTAAGTTAGTTCCGAAAGATTTGCTTTCTTCAACAGTGATAACGCCGTCGTGTCCGACTTTTTCCATTGCTTCTGCAATAAGTTCGCCGATTTCTTTGTTATTGCCTGCAGAAATTGCAGCAACCTGAGCGATTTCTTCTTTTGTATTAACAGGTTTTGCCATGTCTTTAATTTTTGCAACAGCAAGATCAACAGCCTTGTCAATACCACGTTTCATAGACATCGGATTTGCACCTGCTGTCAGGTTTTTCAAGCCTTCACGAACGATTGCCTGGGCAAGAACTGAAGCGGTTGTTGTACCGTCACCTGCTACGTCGTTTGTTTTTGAAGAAACTTCTTTCAACAATTGAGCACCTGCATTTTCCAAACCGTCTTTAAGTTCGATTTCTTTAGCGATAGTAACACCGTCGTTAACGATTTGCGGTGCACCGAATTTCTTTTCAAGAATTACGTTGCGTCCTTTAGGTCCGAGTGTAACCTTAACGGCATCTGCAACTGCGTCTATACCTTTAAGAAGCGATTTTCTTGCTTCTTCGTCAAATACTATACGTTTTGCCATTGTGTATCCTTCCTTTATGAATTTATGTTATAACTTTTAGATTGTTTAAAGGTTTATATGTTGAACAGTTGAAAATATTTTGATTTTATTAACCATTCAGCCTTTAAACCGTAATCACTTCAACTATTTACTCAATAATTGCCAGTGCATCTTTGATAGACAGAATTTTGTATTCGGTTCCGTCCATTTTAATATCAGTTCCTGCATATTTAGCGTAAAGAACAATATCGCCTACTTTAACATCCATAGGTTCTCTTTCGCCTTTGTCGTTCATTTTGCCGGCACCGACAGCAACAACTTCACCTTTTTGAGGTTTTTCTTTAGCGCTGTCAGGAATAAAAATACCACCTGAAGTTTGTTCGGTATCTTCAATAACTTTGATAACAATTCTGTCTGCTAAAGGTTTAATCATAATATTTTCTCCTTCTTCTACTAATCTGTCATTTTGAAACTAACATAATATATTTATATAACGGATTTGAAAAATTATTAAAAACCTTAAGGTTTTTTTAATTATTTAGGCAATAATCCTATGTCGTATAATTCCATAACTACTCTGTACGTCAAGGGCTAAATAGCATTATCTATAAAATTATGAGCAATAGAGGTATTAAAGTTATCAAGGTCTGTGTAGAATTTTTGAGATTTTTCAAGCAGTACATCGCAGAATGGTTCAATAACCAGAAATTCAGGCGTATTTTTGACGAACTTATCAAGTATAATAAGCATATTAATAATATCAAATGTTTCAGATTCCAAGTTTTTCATTTTTTCCAGCATACAAAACCTTTCTTGTTTTAAATATTGATTATAGTGTGTATTAATCACATTATAAGTTGTTGATTATGGATTGTCAATATGCAATTATAACAGTTATGAAACGGGAAAGATTATCCGCTTTAGGTTCAAATTTAAAAGCAGAGAGAGTAAGAAAAGGTTATTCTCAGCTGGAGCTTGCCGAACTAATTGACATACACCCGAACACCCTCGGCAAAATAGAATCCGGCAAGCAAAGCCCTTCCGCATTGATTGTTTATGACATTGCAAAGGCTCTTGACGTGCCTTTTGAGGATTTGTTTAAAAATATTGATTAATAATCAAATCCCTAATTAATCACCCGCCAGGATATAAACAAACTTTATTTTTGTGATATTCTAATCTTATGAAGAAATGGGTTTATGTTGTTTTAGTTTTGGCATTTTG
>CALUTA010000170.1 GCA_944323585.1 Candidatus Gastranaerophilales bacterium | reverse complement strand
AAAGAAACCGTAAAAAAACTTGCCATCGGCGAGTGTGATGTTGTAATCGGAACACACAGGCTTTTGCAGGAAGGGATTGTCTTTAAGGATTTAGGGCTTCTTGTAATTGATGAAGAACACAGGTTCGGAGTAAAACATAAGGAAAAATTGAAG
The DNA here is from genome assembly GCA_944323585.1 of Candidatus Gastranaerophilales bacterium. GTDB lineage: Bacteria > Cyanobacteriota > Vampirovibrionia > Gastranaerophilales > Gastranaerophilaceae > Scatenecus. The sequence goes on along the minus strand of CALUTA010000170.1, from coordinate 2,894 downwards.
GCATTCAGAGAAAACATTGATATAATTACAATGTCGGCTACACCTATTCCGAGAACGCTTTACATGTCACTCTCCGGCATAAAGGATATGTCAATAATCAACACCCCGCCTAAAAACCGTCTTCCGATTAAGACTTACGTCGGAGTCTGGAACGAAACAATGGTTAAAAATGCCATTATCCACGAACTTGACAGAGAAGGGCAGGTTTTCTATCTTTACAACCGTGTTGAAACTATTGAAGAATTCAAATATCAGCTTCAGCAGCTTGTGCCGAATGCCAGAATTGCCGTCGGGCACGGGCAGATGGATGAAAAAGCGTTAGAAAAAGTGATAGTTGATTTTGCAAACCATGAATATGATATTCTGCTTGCAACAACGATTATCGAAAACGGTATTGATATTCCGAACGCAAACACTATGATAATCCATGATGCGGACAGATTCGGGCTTGCGCAGCTTTACCAGCTAAGAGGACGTGTCGGGCGTTCGCAAAGACAGGCTTACTGCTACTGTTTCTACAAACAGAGCAAAGAGATTACCAAAGAAGCATTCCAGAGATTAAAAGCAATCAAAGAATTCACGACACTCGGAAGCGGTTATCAAATTGCAATGAGAGATGTTGAAATAAGAGGTGTCGGAAATATCTTAGGCACCAAGCAGCACGGACATATGATAAATGTCGGTTTCGACACATACTGCCAGCTTCTTGATGAAACGGTAAGAGAGCTTCAGGGCGAAGTCGTAAACAAAAACAACCCTGCGATTGTTGATATCAATGTTACTGCATTTATACCTGACGAGTGGGTTGGTTCGGCCGAACAGAAAATGATTGAATACAAACGGCTTGCGGATGTGAAAAATGATGTAGAACTGGATTATATTACGGAAGAATGGAAAGACAGATTTGCAAAGCCGCCCGAAAGTGTTGAGAATTTAATCAAACTTATACGGATACGTCTTGCCGCAACAGATGTCGGAATTTCTCTTATCCGTGAAACCAGTGAGAACATAAGAATTTATATGCCGTTTCTGGAAGGTGAATGGAAAATTATTCAAAGAGGACTTCCTTCAAATATCCTGAAGAAAATAAAATTTACAATAGCCCCGAAGTCCTGCCAGGAGGGTAATTCCATTTTGCTTTTAAATAATGCATATATGAATTTTGATGAAGTATTTAACATTTTGACAGATTTGTTTTATTATATTCATAAAATCAGTCATGAATTTACATACTAAAAGAAAGAGAGACATTATGAAGGGGAAAAAACTCTTAGTTACATTAGCGGTATCAGCGGTTTTGTTTACCGGATGCGGATTTAAAGGCGGAAATACCGTTATCAAAGTTAACGATACAAAAATTACCCAGGGGCAGTTTGATAAAGAACTGAACAGACAAATGGGGAATTCTTTGTTTGCCCAAATGGGTGTTGATTTGAAAAATAATAAAAATACTTTTCTTATTAATATAATTAAAGTACGGGTTGTAAATGATTTAATAACAAAAGCTCTTTTAAATGAAGAGATGAAGAGCCGCGGTGTTAAAATTTCAAACAAAGATGTTGATGATGCAATCAAAGATATTATTACCAAGCTCGGTTCAAAAGAACAGTTGAACAAAGTCTTGAGCCAGAACGGATTGTCTATGGCTGACTTTAAAGAGGGTATTAAAGAGCAGGTCAAAATTAAGAAACTTGCAGAACAGCTTGGCGATACAAAAACATCAGACGCAGATGCAAAGAAATTCTACAATGAAAATATCCAGAGATTCAAATATCCGGAACAGGTTAGAGCTTCACACATCCTGATTGCTGCAAACAGAAAAGATCTTGAAGAACTAGTAAAAGCAGAAAATGAAGGTAAAGAACTTTCTGAAGCAGATTTGAAAGCAAAAGTTGATGTAAAAATAAAAGAAAAGAAAGCAAAGGCTGATGAAATTTTAGTTGAAGTTAAAAAGGATCCTGCCAAGTTTGCCAAAATAGCAAAAGAAAAATCAGAAGATCCGGGTACAGCACAAAATGGCGGAGATTTAGGTTTCTTTGCAAAAGGCAGAATGGTTCCTGAGTTTGAAGCCGCAGCTTTTAAACTTAAACCGAATTCAATTTCTGAAGTTATCCAGACTAATTACGGATATCACATTATCTATGTAACAGATAGAAAAGAAGCAGGTCAGGAACCTTACGAAAAAGTTCAAAATGATATTAAAGAATACATTCAAAACCAGAAACAGGTCGAACTTGTTGACAATCTGATTGAATCAAAGAAAAAGAATTCAACAATCGAATTTGTAGATCCTGCATACAATCCGGAAGCACTTCAGGAAGAAATTCAAAGACAGCTTAATCCGCCGGCAGAAGGCCAGCCTGGAGCTGCCCCCGAAAAGGAACAGGTTCCTGATATTCAGAAAAGATAATATTCTAAAATCAATTTCAAAATCCCGTCATTTCTAGGCGGGATTTTTTAGCGCATAATTTTATCAAATCTTTATAAAATCTTGAAAAACTCCTGCTAATTTTATAGTATTATAGAATAAAGAAGGGGTATTGTATGGCTGATATTCAAAAAAGGATTTTGATAGTAGACGACGATGATGAAATTCGTGATTTGCTGGAGTTTGATATATCGCAGAGCGGTTATTTTGTAGATACAGCTCGTGACGGGCTTGAAGGATTAAATAAAGCTTTAAATAATGCGTATGATTTAATTCTTCTTGATGTAATGATGCCGAAGATGAACGGATTTGACGTATGCCGCAATATCCGTCAGGCAAAACTTGCAATTCCAATATTGATGCTTACGGCAAAAGGCACAATTGATGATAAAACAGAAGGTTTTGACTGCGGGGCTGATGATTATCTCGTCAAGCCTTTCGATATTCAGGAAGTTTTGCTTAGAAT
>CALUTA010000169.1 GCA_944323585.1 Candidatus Gastranaerophilales bacterium | reverse complement strand
TCGGTAATTTCCTTATGATTCCCGTTCAAAAGCACTTCCGGAACCTTCAGTCCCCTGAATTCTCTCGGTTTTGTATATTGCGGATACTCAAGAAGACCGTCCGAAAAACTGTCATCTTCAGCACTTTCTATCTTGCCGAGAGTTCCCTCTACCTTGCGGCTTACAGCATCAATCAAACAAAGTGCGGGCAATTCGCCTCCGGTCAGAACAAAATCCCCCAGCGAAATTTCTCTTGGTTTTATAATATCTCTGATTCTTTCATCAAACCCTTCATAATGCCCGCAAAGACAAATAATCTGGTCATATTGCGCAAGCTCTTTTACAATCTTTTCGCACATAGGCTCGCCCTGCGGTGAAAGCATTATCGTAACAGAATTTCCGACATGCTCTACGCTCTCGTAAGCCTCGACATAAGGCTGCGGCATCAAAACCATTCCGGCCCCACCGCCGTAAGGAGTATCATCAACTTTTCTGTGTTTGTCATGGGTAAAATGACGCGGATTTATTGTATTAACCTCAATCACACCGGCCGCAATTGCACGTTTTAGAATACTGTATGAACAGTGGGTTTCTATCATTTCCGGAAACAAAGTCAAAACATCAAATCTCATTCCAGAAGCCCCTCAATATTGTTTATTGTAATCTTTTTTTCCTTAAGACTTACATCTGTCACTATGGCCTTTACAAATGGCACAAGCGACACATTCTTAGACTTTGTTTTGACCGAAAGCAAATCTGTTGCTCCGTTATTTGAAACACCGATTACAAACCCGACTTTTTCACCTTTTTCGTCCACAACATCAAGCCCGACAAGCTCATCTATCAAAAATTCGTCTTCTTCAAGAGCTTCTCTTATCGTATTTTCTTCGACAAAAAGCAGACTCCCTTTATAATCGAGAAGTTCATCAATAGAATTTATACTCTCAAATTTTACTATGGCAAAATTTTTGTGAAGACGTACACTTTTTATTTTTAGCGGAGTATATTCATCATGATTTTTAACAAAAACTTCTTTCAACCCGCAAAAGAAATCTTCCTGATTTCGAGAAAAGCCCACTTTAGCTTCACCTTGAATACCATGAAAATTCAAAATCTTTCCGACAGAAATAAATTTTGTCATGACTCAGCCGGTTCTTCAACCTTTTTAGGCTTTCTGCCGCGCTTTGGCTTTTCCTCCGCAGCAGTTTCAGTTTCCGGCTCAACCGAGGCTGCATCTTGAATAGTTTCCTGTGCATCATCAGAAGCATCTGCATTAGCAGCATCCTCAGACGCTTTTTTAGCAGCCTTTTCTGCCGCTTTCGCTGCGGCTTTGGCTTCTGCTGCAGCCTGATGCTCTTCCATTTTCTTTTTAAATTCTTCCGGAATATCGGTACGATCCTGATTCCATCTCTGCAATCCCATTTGCGAACGGATTAAACCGATACCAACGTGAACTCTCCACTCATCCATTTTCAACTGTGCAGCTATAATCTTGTGGCATCCGATTGGAGGAAGCGGAAGCAAAGGTTCATACAGGTTTTTGATTGCAAAAAGCTGATCCGGTGAAATTGCAAGTTTGCGTTTCGGGAACGGAAGCTTTGGAAGCATTAATTTTTGTCTTACAAGATTGATACCAAAAAATACTTTTCTCGGTTCAATTCCGATTTTTTCCGCAATTACTTCGTGTGCATCCGGATTTGGAAGCGGAAGCATAGCTTTATAAAGCAATTCAATTTGTTCAAGCTGTTCTTTACTTACTAAAAGCTGTTTTGGAGCTTTCGGCTTGCCTCCCGGTCTTCTGTTGTTAAATCTGTTATTTCCCTGCGGACGACGGTTGTTAAATCTGTTGTTATAACCGCCCTGCTGTGGTCTTTGATTGTTGCGGCGCTGATTATATCCGCCCTGATTTCTGTTATAACCGCCCTGACGGTTGTTATCACGTCTGTAGCCGCCCTGATTGTTATAATTGCGCTGCTGCGGTCTGCGATATCCCTGATTATCATTTCCGCCGCTTGAATAACTGCTGTAGAATTGCGGTTTATCTTCGGTGCTGTAGCTTCTTAAAGCCTGTTCACTTTCTCCGGCCTGCTGCTGAGGTGCTGAAGATTCTCCTCCGTCGAAGGAAGGATTAATCATCATTTTTTTATCAGGATATAAACAATCCGGACATATTACTCTTTTGGGGTTTTTCGTCTCAAATTCACGCCCGCATTTAACGCACTTGTTTACATACATATTGAAAGCCTCTTAATTTGAAAAAATAATTGCATAATAAAAAATCGATTTAAAAAATTACTCCTCGGTAATAATATAAATATCAATATACTTAATATTCATATATTAACACATGTACAAAATATTTGCAAGTATGAATATTTTTTATTTTTCTACCAGAAACGTAACCGGCCCGTCATTAACAAGTGAAACATCCATCATAGCACGGAATTTGCCTGTTTCAACTTTCAATCCTGATGCTTTAAGATTTTTGACAAATTCTTCATATAATTTATTTGCAATCTCTGGCGGTGCCGCATTATCAAAACCCGGGCGGGTACCCTTGCGGCAGTCAGCACACAGCGTAAACTGCGATACCACAAGGATTTCACCGGAAACATCCTGTATTGAAAGATTCATTTTTTCGTTTTCGTCTTCAAATATTCTTAAATTTAGCAGTTTTTGTGCTAATTTTTCGGCATTTTCAGCTGTATCAGACTTTTGAACCCCTAAAAGCACAAGCATGCCGGCGCCCACAGAAGAATAAAGTTCCCCGTTTATTGTAACAGAAGCATTTTTAACTCTTTGAATCAGTGCTTTCATTTTGTTTTTCAACCTTTCCTCTTAACTGCCCGCAAGCCGCGTCTATATCTGCACCGCGTTCCAGCCGAACAGTTACCTTTTTGCCTGAGTGTTCAAGTAAATATTTGAATTTTTGGATTGAATTGTTTGACGGACGCTGATAATCGTTTTTTGCAACAGGATTATAAGGGATTAAATTTATATTGCATTTGATATCGTGTAAATATCCTGCAAGCTCTTTAGCACATTCAACGGTATCGTTTAGATCCTTTATTAACAGGTATTCTATCGTAATTCGTCTGCCGGTTTTGTCAACGTAGCTTTTCAGGGCCTTTTTCAATTGC
>CALUTA010000168.1 GCA_944323585.1 Candidatus Gastranaerophilales bacterium | reverse complement strand
TTATTTAATAAACATGCAGTCGCCGTAAGAAAAGAATCTGTATTTATTTTTGATTGCTTCTTTGTAGGCTTCAAAAATAAAATCTTTCCCCGCAAGTGCCGACACAAGCATAAGAAGCGTTGATTTTGGCAGGTGAAAATTCGTAATCAATTCGTCAATTACCTTAAACTCATAAGGCGGATAAATAAAAAGCTCCGAGTGATCACGGCAGGCTTTTATGCAGCCGAATTTTTGATATGCTGTTTCTAAAGTTCTGACAGTTGTTGTGCCGACTGCAATTAATTTTTTCCCTTTGGCTTTTGCTTCGTTAATTTTTGCTGCGGTTTCAGATGTAATTTCAAAAGTTTCCGAGTGCATTTTGTGGTCAAGAACATTGTCGCACTTGACGGGACGGAAGGTGCCCAAACCAACATCAAGGGTTACGTAAGCAATCTCAACCCCTTTGTTTTTCAGTTTTTCTAAAATTTCTTTTGTAAAATGCAAACCTGCTGTCGGGGCGGCAACAGAACCCTCGTCTTTGGCATAAACTGTCTGATAGCGTTCAAAATCAAGTTTTTTAATATCTTCACTCTGGAGTTTTCTTTCAATATACGGAGGGATCGGAATATTGCCGTTTCTGTGCAAAACATCCAAAACCTCGCCTTCGTAAATAAGTTCAACAATCCAGCCGCCGTCTTCTTCTGTTCTTTCGATTGCCCTGACCGAAAGTTCATCACTTATTTTGATTATAGTATCCGGCTTAATTCGCTTGGATGGTTTTATCAGAACTTCCCAGTAAGAGCCGTTTGGGGATTGCTCCGGAGAAATGGATGAGTCCTTAAGCGTTCCGAGGTTTTTAAGCAGAAATACTTCGATTTTTGCGCCGGTGTCCTTGTGTCCTATAAGACGTGCCGGCATGACTTTTGTGTTGTTCAAAACAAGGATTGAATTTTCGTCAATCAAATCTACAATGTCATAAAAATGCCTGTGCAGAATTTTGTGCGAATTTCTTTCAAGAACCATCATTCTTGAATTTTCCCGCTTGTCCGCCGGAAGCTGTGCTATCAATTCTTCCGGCAGTTCATAATCAAAATCCGATACAAGCATTTTTAACCTCTATTTCATCCCGAATTTTTTCTTCAAAGTGTCGAGGATAGAACCGTTCACTTCAGGAACTTTTGCATTGTTGTCAACGATTTCTGCTTCAATAACTTTTGAGCCGTCGGTTGCCTGAACTTTTTTGGCTGCTTCTTCTGCGTCAATCTGTTTGTTTACGATAATTGTCTGCAATACCTGAATGATATTAGACACAATCAGGTAAATCAAAACACCTGCCGGAATCGGAATTATCACAAAAGTTGCGATAATCATAATCGGCATAAATGTGCCCATTGATTTTTGTATAGCCTGCTGAGTCGGGTCTTCCGGCATGTTTTTCTGGTTCTGTGCCATCATTAATTTCTGCGACAGCCACATTGTTAAGCCAAACAGTGCAATCAGTGCCAGAACATCCCAGTGGAAAGCCTGTTCAACAGCCTTTGAAGGCACAGAAGCCGTCAAAAGTCCGCCGTGACGTTCAAATGTAACTTTTTCGGTTTCTTTTGTATTAATATCTGTTATTGTCATATCAGCCTTTTGAATCTGGTCAAGCTGGCTGAATTTTAAATCTAACTGGTCAAGGCTTACTTTAAAGTCGATATCTTCGCCCGGAACAAGCTCGCCTTGGATTTCAAGCGCTTTGTTCGGTTTGTCAACTTTAACATTTTGAAGCGTTTCTGTCGGCAGGTAAACAGTTGCTGTTTTGCCTAAAATGAATGTGTCATACTTGGATGTTCCCATAACACCGTCATTGGAAATTCCGGCCGTTGCCCTGAGTGTTGTTGCAAGGCTGTTTATGAACAGGAACTTAGAGTTTCCTGCAATCTGGATAAACTGCGGGCTCATCAGTGCCGAATACAACAAAATGAAAACAGGCATCTGAATAAGCAGAGGCAAACATCCGCCCATCGGGTTGAACTTGTGTTCTTTATAGAATTCCATCATTTTTTGCTGCATTCTTTGCGGATCGTTTTTGTAGCGTTCCTGAATTGCTTTCAGTTTAGGCTGAAGTGTCTGCATCTGGCGCATAGATCGCTGCTGTGACACGTTCAAAGGCCACAAGAACATTCTGACAATGATAGTTAAAACAATAATTGCTATTCCATAGCTTCCGACAAATTGTGCAAGCATTTTTAATGCTTCAATGGTTAACGTTGTAAAATCCAATTTCCCTAATCCTCATTAATATAAAATGTATATTAATTATCATATTACAAAAATCAGTCCAGTCAATCTTTGTGTTAAATCAGCCTGTAAGTGAAGAATGAGGTGTGAAGCGGGGCTGAACTGTTGAATGGTTGAAAGGTAGAACGGCTGAAAAAGTGAAGGGTGAAGATAATAGTTCCCTCTCCCCTTGCGGATGCTAGTTTGAACAGGCGAAGAATGAGCCTTACGAATAAGTATGCAGAATTGTACAAGCCGTGTGAATGCAATGAGCAACGGATTGTAAATGAGCTAACCGTAGGTTCAACCTGGAAACCGATTTTTGCAGAAAAATCGGGATGACAGGATTTGAACCTGCGACCCCCTCGTCCCAAGGGATATTCTAACAAGATAGATTAAGAAAGTCAATGGCACTGTAATTGTTTATTCAACGATAACTACAGCTTTGTTGTGTCGTTAAAATATCTTATGCAATTTTACTATTTTTTAATCCTAATCAGTCGAAAATCAGTCGCAAAATTTTAACCCTATATACATTTTATATTAAAACAATTTATCTTTTTTATTACTTTATTACAAAGACCTAAATATATATCTAAGAATAAGCGATAGTGATATTTTGAACGGTAATATCTATTTGAATAGAAATATTACTGTAATATTACAAAGAATATTTACTCTTATGTTTCTTTATATAATAAATTTAAAATAAACTGTTATTTTGTCTTTTTTTATTGTAAAGTGTGTATAAAGGAGTAGTGCATTGGGAAATAGAGCTGCAAATAGTACAATTCAGGGCTTTTTTTATCAATTTGAAAAGACGTTACATCAATTATTAGTAGGAAATGATAAAGATATCATTACTGTTGAAGGGATAGAAGATGTTGACTATTTTTCAAATGGTATGCAAGAGTTTATTCAGTGTAAGTACCATGAGCAACA
>CALUTA010000167.1 GCA_944323585.1 Candidatus Gastranaerophilales bacterium | reverse complement strand
GCCTGCTGGTCTAAAAAGCTTCCCGTACCTGCTGCGCAAACAGTATTCATTGCAAAATCAGTAACAATTCCATCTCGAAGTATAATAATTTTGCTGTCCTGACCGCCGATTTCAAGAATAGTCTGAACCCCCGGAACATTTATGCTTGCGGCAACAGCATGGGCCGTAATCTCATTTTTTATAATATCCGCACCGACTAAAGCGCCTGCAAGATTTCTGCCGGAACCTGTCGTGCCGACACCCATTACGTTATAGTCAGTTATTTTCTTTGCGTAAAGTTCATTCAGCCCCTTTTGAACAGCCATTACAGGTTTGCCGGCAGTTCTTAGCATGTAGCTGTCTACATATTTGCCTTTTTCATCAACTAATGCTAATTTTGTCGTTACTGATCCTACGTCTATCCCTAAATATACTGTTAAACTCATTTTTTCACTTCCTTTACATAAGATGCCGCAGGTTTTAAAAATTTACGGCTATTGCTTAATCTTTAAAATAAGTTTAACATAAAAAAAATCTACATCAAAAAATTAGCTGAAATTTTCGTATTGTATTTTTTGTTTTAATATCTTTGATTAAGCATTTCTAAATACTGCTTTTTTGCCTCTTCCAGATGCTCTTCAAGATATTTTAAATGTTCAACCGCAATTTTGCTGTGCTCGTCGACTTCCTGTTTCAATACTTCCAGCCTCTGCTTTTCTATATCGTCAGCGTCCTCAAAATTATTGGCTGTTGCAATTTTTTTGATTATAGCTGCTAAATTTTCACGTTCTTTTTTGATTTCATCAAGCTGTTCCTGAAGATGTTTTAAAAACATCCTTGTTTGCTGTTCTTTATCCATGCCTTCATTCATAAATTTTCTCCGGTTTAATTCTACACAAGATATATATACGTCTAAAATTTAAAAAACTTTAATCCAGATTAAAAAGGCGCTGTTTATACGGCGCCCTTTAAAATAATATATGCTTTGTCTTTTAGCTTCATTAGCTTAGACCATCGAAATTTTTAACCTGATTTTCAGTATCTTCTGTTTTTTGCCGGCCGTTAATATTTTCAATTTCGTCTAAAGCTTCCAGTTCAGCTTTTTTAATCTCTATTTGTTGTTCATAGATTGCGGCAGCTGAAATATCGCCTTGTCTTACCGCTTGCTCCAGTTTAGACTTTAACTCTGTTATTTCTCGATTAATTTTCTTAGATTGCTCAATATTAGCCTTTTTAGCCTCAAGTTTCTTTTCTAAAGCATCAAGCCTTTCTTTCACAATTTTTTCTGATGACTGCTCTTGATTTCCGGCATTTTTAACGGCTTGTTTCATCATTTCATCTTCTTGCTGCGATAGCTGTTCCATTTGCCATTCAGAAATATCTTCTACAGATGGAGATTTCGGCCCTGTTTGCCGGTTCTTATTGCGTTCTTCCAAATCCGGTGCCATTTGCTGCCTTTGGACATCCAGCTCAGCTTCAAGTTGTTTTATGTCTTCTAGAGCTTTTACCTCAAAAGTTTTCATCATATCGCTGAAATCATGACTTTTGACCTGCTCTGCATTGTAATGTTTTTGAATATTCTGAGCCCTTTTAGCAAGACGTTCCTGTTCTTCATTAATCTTCGTCATGTCGAGAGTTTCTTGATGTTCTTCAGATTTTTTATAATACTGCTGAATCTTTTCTGCTGTATTTTTTTTCTCTATTATTTCTTTTTCTTCAGCCGAAAGTTTAATATTTTGCTTTACATCATCAACATTCTGGCCGGAAGAACCTGCGCCATTGATTTTTTCTGTCATAAAATTTTCTCCTTTCAGATCTACACTGAAAAGTTATCGGATTTTAGCACCTGCAACTTTAATAAAAAAATTTCAAATTTACAAAATTTTACACATTATAAAAGCGTCCGAGCTTTCGCCCGAACGCTTTTTTATATGAGATAATACTCATCTCCCTATATTTCACTGATTTTAAGCTTCAGTTTCTGTCTTTGATTTTGAGGGAATTCTCATTGCATAGAATGAACGAACTACGAAAATCAAAGCGATTACAAGAAATACCCATCCGGCAATAGGAGCTATATCTCTGAAGCTTTCAGAAATAGCGATTTCCATTGCAAGAAGCCCGAACAATGTTGTGAATTTGATAATCGGGTTCATAGCAACTGATGAAGTATCTTTGAACGGGTCGCCAACTGTGTCGCCGACAACAGTTGCCTCGTGAAGCGGAGTTCCTTTTTCAGCAAGGTCAACTTCAACGATTTTCTTAGCGTTATCCCAGCATCCGCCGGCATTTGCCATAAATACAGCCTGGAAAAGACCAAATACGGCAATTGCAATCAGATAGCTTACAAAGAACGCTACCGGTGCTGATGTAAAGCCTGACGGTGCTGACAAACAAGCAAATGCAAGAGCAAATGTAAACAATGCGATAAAGATATTAATCATACCTTTTTGAGCGTATTGAGTACAAATTTTTACAACCTCTTTAGAATTTGCAACGTTTGCGCTCTTAGAATCTGCTTCACCGAGTTTGATGTTATCTTTGATGTATTCGGTTGCTGAATATGCACCTGTTGTAACTGCCTGCATTGAAGCTCCGCTGAACCAGTAAATTACGGCTCCGCCTGCGAGGAACCCAAGCAGGGTGTACGGGTTAAGTACATTCAAAATCATTTCCGGTTCTATACCGAGAGTTGATTTGATTACAAGAATCAATGAGAAGATCATTGTTGTTGCACCAACTACAGCAGTACCGATTAATACCGGTTTTGAAGTAGCTTTGAATGTGTTTCCGGCACCGTCATTTTCTTCTAAGTATTTTTTAGCGTTGTCAAAGTCGGGTTTGAAACCGAAGTCTTTTTCGATTTCTTCAGAAATATTCGGAATTTCTTCAATCAAAGATAATTCATAAACTGATTGAGCGTTGTCGGTTACGGGGCCGTAAGAGTCAACAGCGATTGTAACAGGGCCCATTCCAAGGAAACCGAACGCTACAAGCCCGAAAGCAAATACTGACGGATAAATCATAAGAGCTTCCGGAATGAATGTTGATGCGACATAAGCAAGTCCCATCAAAAGAACGATTACCATACCAATCCAGAATGCTGAGAAGTTACCTGCAACAATACCTGAAAGGATAGTAAGTGAAGCACCGCCTTCACGTGAAGCTGTAACAACTTCTTCAGTATGTTTAGCTTTAGGTGAAGTGAAGATTTTGGTGAATTCAGGAAT
>CALUTA010000166.1 GCA_944323585.1 Candidatus Gastranaerophilales bacterium | reverse complement strand
ATAATACCGTTCAATGCAGTAATCTGTTTGTCAACTTCTTCTGCATCAAGGTTTGGCTTAAATACAGCTAACAATTCGTAAGTTTTCATATTTTTATTTCTCCTTTATATTTATATTTGGCTGTAAATCAATAATATCATGGAAATGGTATTTTTTACAAGATGTAATCCGCAAAAAAGCTGTAATCTGCGCTTCCGGTCATGAAAACATGCTCCTGTAAATTATCCTGATTTCCGCTCCATTCAATGATTACAGAGCCGCCGAGAAGATTTACTTTCACCTTTTGTTCTGTTAAGTTATTTAAAACAGAGGCAACAACCGTTGCACATGCACCTGTCCCGCAGGCCATAGTAATCCCGCATCCACGTTCATAAACACGCATTTCAACCTCGCTGCGGGAAAGAACCTGCACAAACTCGGTATTTGTTTTTTCAGGAAAATATTCATGCGCCTCAATTGACGGGCCGTAAGTTTTGGCCAATTCAAGCGGATCCTCATCCGTAAAAATTACACAGTGCGGATTTCCCATTGATACAGGGACGATTTCAAACTCTCTATCGAGTGCCTTAAGCTTTTTATCACCCTTAAATGGGATTTTTTCATCCTCTAAAATCGGTGCCCCCATATCGACTTTGACCGTGCCGTCGTCAAGAAGTTCAGGTTTTATCACTCCTGCAAGGGTTTGGACACTGAAAAATCTTTTATTTATCAGGCCTTTATCATAAACATATTTTGCAAAACACCTCATTCCGTTTCCGCACATCTGGGCGGTAGAACCGTCAGAGTTGTAAAAATACCAGCCGATATCCGTTTTAAGCGAATCCGAAAAAAGCTTTTCATAAGGAGAAGCGGCATTCAACGCTGAAACTGAAGAACCTTTTATATAAGGGATAATCATTCCGTCAGCGCCTATTCCGAAGTGTCTGTCGCAGAGTTTTACGGCCAATTCTGCCATTGAAAGCCCCGTTTTTTCATATTCTTCATGGTCCAGAATTACAAAATCATTTCCTAACCCTTGCATTTTTGTTATTTTGATTGTTTGCATAAAAACCTCAAATTTCTGGATATACAAAATTATACAACAAACAATATTTTAAATTAATCAAATGGGATAAACACAACAGATAAAATATTTTTAAATTATTGACATTAGCCCCATCTATACTCACAATAAGAATTAAGAGAGAGAATAATTTTTTGGAGATGTTATGAAAAAGACGACCCGTATAACCACACTTGACAAACTTGAAGCCGGCAAAGATGCAATCATTCAATCAATAGACTGCCAGGACAAAGCTTTGCGCAAACATATCCTTGATATGGGCTTGACTCCGAAAGTTGAAGTAACTCTTGTCAAAACCGCACCTATGGGCGACCCGCTGGAAATTCAGCTGAGAGGTTATGAACTCACCCTAAGAAAGTCTGATGCCGAAAATATTACCGTAACGGATATTCATGACAGCAACAATTGTCCGAGAAAAAATCAATCTTTTGAAAATATTGAACACTCAAAACTCGGCGAAGAGGAATATCATACAAGAAAACTCGGTGTTCCGGTAAAGAAAACAACCCTGAGGCTTGCTCTCGCCGGAAATCAAAATTGCGGAAAAACAACTCTTTTTAACAAACTTACAGGCTCACACCAGCATGTCGGTAATTTTCCTGGTGTCACTGTCGATCGGACCGAAGGGGTTTTGAAAAATAACAAAGATGTTATTATTACAGACCTTCCCGGAATTTATTCGCTTTCTCCATACAGCAGCGAAGAAATCGTTACCAGAAATTTTATTCTTAATGAGAAGCCTGACGGGATTATCAACATCATTGATGCCACAAATATCGAAAGAAATATGCTTTTAACAATGCAGCTTATTGAACTTGATGTTCCGATGGTTATTGCGCTTAATATGATGGATGAAGTTGAAAAATCAGGCGGTACAATTGATATTAACGGGCTGGAGGCGGCTCTGGGAATCCCGGTCATCCCGATTTCAGCATCAAAAGATCAGGGGCTCGGCGAACTTGTCGAACACGCCGTGAATGTCGCAAAATATAACGAACACCCGGGAAGACTTGATTTTTGCAACCCGGATTTTGATAATGAAAGAAGTGTTCATAAATGTATCCATTCAATTATTCACCTGATTGAAGATGATGCCAAAGTCTGTAATATTCCTGTGAGATTTGCCGCCAGCAAACTTACGGAAGATGACCATCTCATTAATGATGCGCTTAATCTTAATAAAGAAAAAATTGAAACCATAGATCAAATAATTTCTGAAATGGAAAAAGATCGTGGAATGGATAGACAAGCCTCTCTTGCAGATGCAAGATTTTCTTTTATAGAAAGGCTCTGCGCACAATATGTACATAAGGCGGAAGAATCTCCGGACAGAAAATTTTCTGAAAATCTTGACAAAATTTTGACCGGAAAATACACTGCATTTCCTGCGTTTCTGGGTATTATGGCCTTAATATTTTACTTTACTTTCGGTCCTGTCGGAACCTGCCTTTCGGATTTAATGGAAAAGTGTATCGGGTATCTTTCAGGAATTGCAGATACTGCATTGACAAATTACGGACTTAATCCTGTTGTGCACTCTTTGATAATCGACGGTATTTTTGCGGGTGTCGGAAGCGTCTTAAGCTTTCTGCCAGTTATCGTAATTTTGTTCTTCTTTCTGTCAATTCTTGAAGATACCGGATATATGGCAAGAGTTGCTTTTGTGATGGACAAACTGCTTAGAAAAATCGGACTTTCCGGCAGAAGTTTTGTGCCTATGCTTATAGGTTTCGGCTGTTCGGTACCTGCTATTATGGCAACAAGAACTCTGCCGTCAGAACGTGACAGAAAAATGACAATATTTTTGACACCTTTTATGAGTTGTTCTGCAAAACTTCCGATTTACGCTCTGTTTACGGCTGCATTTTTTGCACAAAATCAGGTTGAAGTAGTTTTAGGGCTTTATCTTGTCGGCATTGTTGTCGGAATTATTTTTGCTTTTATCTTAAAGTTATTTGTATTCAAAGGAGAACCGGTGCCTTTTGTTATGGAACTGCCAAACTACAGATTTCCGAGTGCAGTCAATGTTTACAGATTAATTATGGTTAAAGCAAAAGACTTTGCAACAAAAGCTTTTACAATAATCTTCTGGGCAACTATTGCCGTCTGGTTCCTGCAAAACTTTGATACCAGACTGAATCTTGTGCAAAATACGGCAGACAGTCTGCTTGCTAT
>CALUTA010000165.1 GCA_944323585.1 Candidatus Gastranaerophilales bacterium | reverse complement strand
ATTTTCAGTGCTTTCAGCCCTTTTGTAAACTGATTGTAACAAAAGCGATAACCGATGTCAACCTGTGTAGAGGATTGTTATCCAAAACCAACTAAGTAACTGTCATTTAGAAAAGTCGTCAGTAAATGCATAATATTTAAGTGGATACATACAAGATTATATGAGCGGATTCCAGAAAATCTATGGAAAAATAAATGTCCTCTTTTTGGATGCCTCTTTGCAATGAATGAATAGCTTAACAAAAAGTAATAGATTTTAAGATAAGGCATATTTTTGTTGTAAAATATACATATACATTGAAAATGAAAGAGGTTTAAATGAATACGGCGACAGTAGTCGGCAGAGTCGGCAGAGATGCAGAAATAAGGTATTTTGAATCAGGTAAAGTGAAGGCACAGTTTTCTCTTGCAGTTAACCGATGGGATTCAAAAACTAAATCAGAAGTTACAGATTGGTTTAATATAGATGTATGGGATAAACTTGCAGAGTTTGCAGGTGAATATATTAAAAAAGGTATGCAGGTGGTTGTTGACGGCCGAATCGGACAGAACAGGTGGACAGATAAAGCTACCGGCAATGAAAGAGAGTCTTTTTTTGTTATCGCAAATAATATAAGACTGCTGGGTTCTAAAAGAGATATAGAAAATGATAATCAATTCTAGTATAACCGGAATTATAGCAGATGATTTGACCGGCGCAAATGACACAGGACTTCAGTTTCATTTGCATGGTGCAAATACGCAGATTTTGCTGAATTATGATTCTGAGCCTTTCAATATGAAAGGAACACAGACATGGGCGCTTTCAACCGAAACAAGAAATGCGGATCCTGAAACAGCTTATCATGCTGTTAAAACAGCGGCGCATCTTCTTATTGAAAAAATTAAACCTGATTATTTTTACAAAAAAATAGACTCTACTGTCCGGGGCAATATTGCAATAGAAGTTCTTGCAATGCTTGAGGTTCTGGAGTGGGATGCAGCAGTTATTATTCCGGCATTTCCGGCTGAAGGCAGGGTTACAATCGGCGGCTACCATCTTTTGAAAGGCGTTCCGATAGAAAGAACCGAAATGGCAAGAGATCCGCATTCTCCAATTAGAGAATCTCATCTTCCTACACTTTTAAAAGGCCAGCTTGATGAAAGCTATGAACATCTTGTCGGCTCTATAGAGTTGAAAACAGTTATGAAGGGGGCCGGACCTATACTTAAAAGCCTTAATGATTTGATTAGGGATGGAAAAAAATTGATAGTTGCAGATGCTGTTTCAACAACAGATATTGAGCAGATTATGCTTGCGATTACAAAATCTGATTATAGTATTTTGCCAACAGGAACAGCTGCTGCTGCTCAGGTTTTAAGTGAGCTATGGTATTCGGATCTTAAGCCACACGATATTAATAAAACAATTCCTGAGCTTCCCAAGCTTGTTATTTCCGGAAGTGCAACAGAGATTACGGCAAAGCAAATCAGGCGGTTAGAGGAATGTGATGAGTTTGAAAATATTCTCTTTATTGAACTTGATTTGAAAAATATTATAAGCTGGGAGTTTGAAGAAATTACCGAAAGAGTTGTAAACAATTTAGGGCAAAATAATACGGTTGTTGTACATACATCTGATTTAATTACGGATTTTGACGGTTTCAGCGAAGAACTTCTTGAAGCTGATCTTACAAAATCAAGCCTTGCCTGTTTGATAACTGATTATCTGGCAGAATTGACCAAAAGGGTTACTGAAAGAAAAGAGTTGATTTTAATAACTCTTGGCGGTGAAACTTCTTACAAATGCTGTCAGGCAATAGGCGCTACACAATTACAACTAATAGATGAAGTTGTGCCGGCTATTGCGCTTTCACTTGACCATAATGCACAGTGGATTGTTACAAAATCCGGCAATTTGGGCGGCATCAATACTTTAATAGATATTTTAAAGTATTTTGAACATCATGAATAATTTTTGCTATGTTTAAAATTTAGAAAAATTGGGAATGATAGAAAGAATAGAAGGATGTCTTTTATCTGGGAAGGGGTTATAATGAAAAAAATTGCCATAACAACGGGCGATCCTAACGGTATTGGCCCTGAAATAACTATAAAAGCGCTTAATAAATTGAAATTGCCGAAAGAAAATGTAATTTTGATTTCCAATAAAAAAATACTGGATTTTTACGGAACTTTAGAGACAGATTATGAAATTGTTGAAATCCCGTATGATACTCAGATTTTGCCGGGTAAAGTTACCGCAGAATCCGGAGAATTTGCATTTCAGTCATTGAAGAAGGCCTGTGAATTGAAACCTGATGCTCTTGTGACGGCACCGGTTGCTAAAAATGCGCTTTATCTTGCAGGACACAAGTTTAAAGGGCAGACTGAAATTCTCCAAAAATATCTTGCACATAAAGATCAAAAGGCCGATATGCTTTTTGTTGCAAAAGATTTTCGTGTTTTGCTTTTGACAAGACACTGCGCATTGAAAAGAATTAAGGTTACAAAAGAGCTTATTGTAGAAAAAGTTTATAATTTGCAGGAATTTTTAAGATCCCATATGGGAATTTCTGCTCCAAAATTCGGTTTATGCGCATTCAATCCTCATTCAGGCGAAGACGGGATTTTAGGCAAAGAGGAAATAGAAATTCATAATCCTGCGGTCAAAAGCCTGTTGAAAAAAGGTGTAAATATCACATATCCGCTTCCGGCGGACACACTTTTTATAGATGCCGGCAAAAATTATATTGAAGGTAAAAAGATTCCTTACGATTGTTATATTGCAAACTACCATGATCAAGGCTTGATTCCGATAAAAACTGTCGCCGGTGATGATACGGTTAATATGACAATCGGGCTTGATATTCTTAGAACTTCCCCGGGGCATGGAACAGCCTTTGATATAGCCGGTAAAAATATCGCCCGAGAAGACGGGATGATTGCCGCTATTAATGCAGCATTGTAACAATTAATTTACATTTTAGCAAAAGATTTTGTTTATCTGTTTTGTCCAAATGGCTAAACAAATAAAGAAGGAGAAAACATGAATAAATTTAAAATATTAGGCTGCGGATTTGCGGCTGCAGTCGGACTTGGTTTAGGCGCAGGAATTGTTATTCCAAAAATTTATGACCATAAATACGCAAAAACAATTGACGAGGCTAAAAATACTATAAAATCAATAGCTCCGGATAAATTTGAAAAATTCCAAAAAGAAGAAAAAGAACTTGGTTTGTTTGATAATAAAATAAATTTCTGGCTGAAGGCCTG
>CALUTA010000164.1 GCA_944323585.1 Candidatus Gastranaerophilales bacterium | reverse complement strand
TTGAGTGCGAAGCACGAGTTCACTTGCTTTATGTGAAACGGTTACATTTGATTAGTGAGTAAAGCTCAGGTCGGGAGTTTCTTTGCGGTACTTTCTTGTCGGCACAAGAAAGTACCTTATACAGACACAACAAAGATTAGTAGGTTAGGCTTTCAGCCCAACAAAAGTTGACGGCAGCAGGTCGGATTTACTAATCCGACATTTTTTCTATTCTTAATAAAAAATTTATCTTTCCCGGCTGGAAAAAAAATATGGTTTAAGTTAGAATAATAGAGATAGGAAAAGGGATATAAAACCATGCAATATTCAAAATATTCGGCCATAGTAATCGGAAGCGGAATTTCAGGCTTGTATGCTGCACTGAAAATCCAGCAGCAGTCAAAGCTTGATGACGGAATTCTCCTTATCACAAAGTCAAAGCTTGGAGAAAGCAATTCATACTATGCTCAGGGTGGAATGGTCGGAGTTTTGAAAGAAAACAAATCTGATTCCACGGCCTCCCACATAAGCGACACAATCAAGGCAGGGGCAGGCTTAAGCGAACTTAATACCGTAAAATTTATTTCCGAAAACTCGGACAAAGTTATAAAAGATTTACTCAACTTCGGCGTTGAATTTGACAGAGATGAAAACAATAATTTCACATTTACTCTGGAAGCAGCGCATAGCGTAAGGCGAGTTCTTCATTCAGGCGGGGATGCTACCGGCAGAATGATTGAAACCGCTCTGTGTAAAGCGGTAAATAATAATTCTAATATTGATATTTATGAAGAAACAACCGCTGTTGAACTTCTTGTTGACGAATCAAACGAATGCAAAGGGGTAATCGTATTCAATAATATAACAGGCGAATACGAAGTAATATATTCTTCGGCCGTAATCCTTGCAACCGGCGGTATAGGACAGCTTTACAAGTTTACAACCAACCCTTCAGGCGCAACAGGTGACGGTATGGCATTAGCCTTCAACGCAGGTGCCGTAATGCAGGATATGGAATTTGTTCAATTCCATCCGACAGCGCTCGCAATTGACGGGGATGAAAACAGGTTTTTGATATCGGAAGCAGTAAGAGGCGAAGGTGCAAAACTTGTCAATGCAGACGGCGAAGAGTTTATGTCAAAATATGATGACAGGCTGGAGCTTGCTCCCCGTGATATAGTGACAAGAGCCAATTACAACGAAATGCTCAAAACTCACACAGACAGAGTCTTTCTTAATGCTGCCTGCATTGATAAAGATAAACTTGCCAAAAGATTTCCGACAATTTCTAAAAAATGTTTTGAATGCGGAATTGATATTTCAAAAGATTTAATTCCCGTTGCGCCTGCGGCGCATTATATGATGGGCGGAGTCAAAACAAACATAGAAGGCGAAACTTCAATCAAAGGTCTTTATGCGATAGGGGAAGTTTCCTCAACAGGTTTGCACGGCGGAAACAGGCTTGCCAGCAATTCGCTGCTGGAATGTGTCGTCTGCGCTTATGAAGTCGCAAATTACCTTAAAACTCTCACACTCAAAGCTCCAAAGCAGATTAATGAAACGATAAGAGGCATTATTGAAAAATATTCGGAAGAAATTTATCTTGAAGAAATTGACGTAACTTCAATGAAGACAAGGTTGAAGGATATTATGTGGGAAGGCGCCGGAATTTTGAGAAATGCCGGAACTTTAGAAAATGCTCTGAAAAAATTAGAGGATTTGAAACTTGAATTCCATAGGAGTGATAAGTGCATTTCAAAAGCGGAATATGAATTCCGCAACATGCTGACTGTTGCTGAAATGGTTATGATTTCGGCACTCAAACGTAAAGAATCCAGAGGGGCGCATTATAGAACGGATTTCCCGCAGACAGATGAAAAATGCCTCCATACAACAATCACCAGATCATCTCTGGATGATTTCAAGAAAATGTACAGAGCGCAGATTTTTAATGACAAATCTACAGTCTCTGATTCAGATTGCGGTGCCGTTGCATAAACTTTCAGCACCTAAATAAGGAGAAAAGAATTGCTTAATAAATTTATAATGGAAGATCATGTAAAAAGTGCTTTGATTGAAGATATCGGATACGGTGATATTACGACCGAAAATCTTGCTGAAGATACTGACACTCTCGAAGGTTATCTGAACACCAGAAGCGACGGTGTCCTTTGCGGGATAGACGTTTTTAAAACTGTTTATAAACTTCTGAGTGAAGATATAAAAATAGATTTCCATTTTAAAGACGGTGATACAATTCAAAAAGGTGACTGTCTGGCAACGATTTCAGGGCCTGCAAAAGAATTGCTAATCGGTGAAAGGCTTTCTTTGAATTATATTCAGCGTATGAGCGGGATTGCCACCGAAACACGCAAATATCAGGATGCAATTGCTCCTTATCAGGCAAAAATTGTTGATACAAGAAAGACAACGCCTAATTTCAGAATGTTTGAAAAATATGCGGTTAAAACCGGCGGCGGCGCACTTCACAGGTTTAATCTTTCAGACTGCGCCATGATAAAAGATAATCATATCCGTCTTGCAGGTTCAATTACAAAGGCTGTAGAAAAGCTTCGTAAAAACATTTCTCACGCTCATAAAATAGAAGTTGAATGTGATACTTTAGAGCAGGTAATAGAAGCACTTGAGTGCGGTGCTGATATTATAATGCTTGATAATATGTCCGTTGAGAATATGAAAAAAGCAGTTCAAATGATTAACAAAACTGCAATAGTTGAAGCCAGCGGCAATGTGAATCTTTCAACAGTAAACGAAATTGCCTCAACAGGAGTAGATATAATCTCCTCAAGTGCAATAGTCGCAAAGGCTCCGACACTTGATATTGCTCTGGATATTTAGAAGATATTTGTGATATATAAAGTGTTAATATAACACTAAATGTTAAGAAGGTTTGTTCTCCAGAAAGTTGTGCTGATATTGGGTTAAAGCCATTTTAAAATAAAAATTTACAGCGAATTGTAAAGTTTTTTAAAAAATCAGGCAAAAAAAAATATGTTTTGATTTAGAATAAATGTACAGACTATTAGTTAAAAATTTGGTGGAACATGAAAATTAATTTACTCAACAGCAATAAGCCCTATTTATCGGGCTCTGGTGCGGTTCCGAAGGATCCGCAGACCTTCAAAGAGCGAACAGCAGCAGGTTTGTGTGCAAAGAAAAATGAAACAAGAGAATATAGTGTGAGTTTTAGCGGTAATCCGACAGCAAAAGTGAGCGAGGTTGCCGCTAAATCTTTCGGGGACAAAATTCTCGGCAGTAAAACCTTTGGTGCAATCCTTGAATACGCAGA
>CALUTA010000163.1 GCA_944323585.1 Candidatus Gastranaerophilales bacterium | reverse complement strand
ATAAAAAGTATCGTGATTAGCCTTTGAGGTACATAAAAGAAACGGAGCATTGATTGTTCGCTTCGCAAAGGTCGGATATATTTTTAACTATTGCCGCCATAGCGTAGTTGAGTAGGTCGGATTTACTAATCCGACATTTTATCTGAATTTAACAAAGCGGACACCTGAAGGTGTCCGCTTAAGGTTCTGATAAAAAAATACCAACTACTTCTGGCCGTTGAATGCGGCAAGTCCGGGGTATTTTGCGGCCGAGCCGAGTTTTTCTTCTATTCTCAAAAGCTGGTTGTATTTAGCGATTCTGTCGGAGCGTGACATTGAACCTGTTTTAATCTGTCCGCTGTTCACCGCAACCGCAAGGTCTGCTATAAACGAATCTTCCGTTTCTCCTGAACGGTGTGAAATTATTGATGTGTAGCCGGCAGTATGCGCCATTGATATTGCATCAAGGGTTTCGGAAAGTGTTCCTATCTGGTTTACTTTGATAAGAATGGCGTTTGCTACATGTCGTCTGATACCTTCGGCAAGCCTACGTGTGTTTGTGACAAAAAGGTCGTCGCCTACAAGCTGGCATCTGCCGCCGATTTCTCTTGTCAGCATTTCCCAGCCGTCCCAATCCTGTTCAGCCATACCGTCTTCTATTGATATTATCGGGTATTTGTCCACCCAGTCTTTCAAAAATCCTGTCATTTCAGAGTTGTTGAATTCTTTATTTTCACCTTTCAGTTTGTAAATTCCGTTTTCGTAGAATTCGCTTGAAGCCACATCAAGGCAGATTTTTACCTGATCGGTTGTATATCCTGCTTTTTGAATTGCTTCTATTATAACTTCAACTCCTTCAGCGTTTGTGTTAAGGTTCGGCGCAAAACCGCCCTCGTCGCCCACAGATGTTGCAAGTCCTCTTGATTTAAGGATTGATTTTAGCGTGTGGAATACTTCAGCACCCATCTGCACTGCGTGGTGGAAGCATTCTGCCCCGACAGGTGCTATCATAAATTCCTGAAAATCTATGTTGTTGTCTGCGTGTGCTCCGCCGTTAATTATGTTCATCATCGGAACAGGAAGCGTCAGAGCGTTAATTCCGCCGAGATACCTGTACAATGACATTTCATAAGCCATTGATGCCGCCTTTGCACAGGCAAGAGATACCCCTAAAATTGCATTGGCGCCAAGTTTTGATTTGTTTTCGGTTCCGTCCATATCAATCATGAACGTGTCTATTTCTTTCTGGTGTGTTGCTTTTTCGCCGATAAGCTCCGGTGCAATGATGTTGTTAATGTTGTTTACGGCTTTCATAACGCTTTTTCCGCCGTAAATGTGCTTGTCCCCGTCACGAAGTTCCAGTGCTTCAAATATTCCGGTTGAAGCGCCTGACGGAACTGCCGCACGGCCTATTACTCCGCCTGAAAGTTTTACATCAACTTCCACCGTCGGGTTGCCTCTCGAATCCAATATCTGCCGTGCTACAATATCTTCAATAAATGTTGACATATTTCTCTCCTTTTACACTTTTGACCTGCCGCTATTTTGACATAAAATTCTTTATTCTTCAAGTGACTTTTCTGCTAATTTGAATTTTTCAGCAAACATAAGTTTTTTGATATTAATAA
Organism: Candidatus Gastranaerophilales bacterium; assembly: GCA_944323585.1. GTDB lineage: Bacteria > Cyanobacteriota > Vampirovibrionia > Gastranaerophilales > Gastranaerophilaceae > Scatenecus. The sequence goes on along the minus strand of CALUTA010000163.1, from coordinate 1,695 downwards.
AGTAACCGATGGACACAACAGCTGATGCGATAACCCAGGCAATCGGGCCGGCATAAAATACTCCGAAATAGCTGAATTTTACTGCAAGATAAACCGCCGCAAACGATCTTATCATAAGTTCGGCAAAAGATGATATCAAAGGAATTAGAGGTTTTCCCATGCCCTGAAGCGCATTTCTGAACACGAATATCTGCGCAAGGAAAAAGTAGAATACTGTGCTTATCAAAAGATAATCATGCGCAATTTTTATAACTGAGGTTTTGTCTGCACCAATGAATATTCCGACAATATCTGTTCCCCAGTACCTCATTACAAATGCCATAAGCACGCTTAAGACAAGGTTAATTATAGAAGTTTTAACAACCCCATATCTAACACGGTTAATATTCCCTGCTCCGTAATTCTGTGCTGCAAACGCAGAAACCGCTACCCCGAATGAAATCATCGGCATTGTTGCGATTTGTTCTATTCTCAAGGCAGCGGTGAATGCCGCAATTACGTCCGCTCCAAAAGTGTTGCAGACACTCTGGATTATCAAAACGCTTATCCCGAGAACCGAAAACTGTACTGCCATCGGAAAACCAACCTTCAAATGCTCCATTATAAAGTCAAAATCTTCTTTTCTGTTTTCTTTTTTGAACAGCCAGTCAGATTTTTTAAGATGAAGGATTGGAAATCGTTTTTGGATATACATTAAACACAAAACAACCGAAAAAGCCTGTGAAATTACAACTGCAACGGCGGATCCCGGAACTCCCATATGAAATTCCAGAATGAACAAAAGTGCAAGCAAAACATTCAAAACAGAGGCCACAATCAAAAAATAAAGAGGGGTTTTGCTGTCCCCAAGTGCCCTTAAAATGCTTGCAAGCAGGTTGTAAAAATTAGCCGTAAACAATCCGCCGACGCAGATTTGAATGTACCAGTAGGCATCATTAAAGATTTCTTCAGGAACATTCATCATAAACAAAATCGGTTTCATCAAAGCAGCGCACAATATTGAGAAAAACACCGTAAAAATTGTGCTTAGAATTGTGGAAACGGCAACGGAGCGTCTTACCCCGCAAATATCTCCTGCGCCGAACTTTTGCCCTGTGATAACCGCAAATCCGTTGGTCATACCGGCAACCGCAAACAAAATCAGAAAAAACAACGGTGCTACTGCCCCGACAGAAGCAAGAGCCTTGACCCCGAGGGTTCTTCCGACGATTACGATATCCGCAAGATTGTAAAGCTGTTGAAATATGTTCCCGATTAAAAGCGGAATTGAAAACAGCAGTATAAGTTTTAGGGCAGAGCCTTTTGTTAAATCTTTAATCATAACATTAAACGGTTTTCAATTTATTACTCCAGAATTATATAATAAAATACTTGAAAATAAAAATTCTTTATGTAAAAATAAAATCTGTCAGTTGCAAATCCGGCAGCCGGCTATCAGGTAAAAATGATACCTGCTGCGGGTACCGGAGATTGACGGACTGATTAAAAAAGAATAAGGCAAGGTAGCTCAGTTGGTGAGAGCGCACGGCTCATACCCGTGAGGTCGAGAGTTCGAATCTCTCCCTTGCTAATAAAAAAGAGATAGGTTAAACCTATCTCTTTTTTATTGTTGTATATTTTAGTCCAATTTGATGGGCAGTAAAATTTTAAAATGTCATCCTGAACTTGTTTCAGGATCTTGTAATAATGGACATT
>CALUTA010000162.1 GCA_944323585.1 Candidatus Gastranaerophilales bacterium | reverse complement strand
ATCTGTTCGGGCTAAAATTTTCATATAACACAGCCAAGAAATACAACTATGTACCGATTACGGAACAGGGCTTATCAAATAAAAAAAGGATTCCAAGAATTGTAGTTTCGGTCACTTCATTTCCTGACAGGATATCCACTCTTCATATCAATTTATCATCTCTGCTCAATCAAACAGTAAAACCGGATTTGCTCATTTTATGGCTTGCAAAAGAACAATTTCCGAATTTAGAACAAGATTTGACGGAAGATATACTAAGACTCAAAGATTTCGGACTTACTATCAAATGGTATCACGATATTAAATCCTACAAAAAACTAATACCTGCGCTTTTAGAATTTCCCGAAGATATTATAATCACCGCTGATGATGATGTTTTTTATGACAGAACAATGATTGAAAAACTTTATAACTCATACTTGAGATTTCCGTCATTCATTCACTGCCACAAAACAAAAAAAATCTTTTTTAAAGACGGAAAAATCGTTGCTAAACAGAAAAAAGCTTATAAATATCCTTCATTTGCAACAATTCAGGTAGGTGTTGGAGGTGTCTTATATCCGCCGCATTCGCTTCACGCTGACGTGACAGACGAAAAATTGTTTACGGAACTTGCGCCGACAAATGATGATTTATGGTTCTGGGCATGCGCAGTCCTGAATAATACAAAAATCGTTAAATGTGAAAACAACATACCTGAACCGGTAATTATCGAAGAAACTTATGACACACCGGCACTTTGCGACATAAACAACCACGGGCAAAAGCTATTCTATGTTCAGCTTGATAACATTCTGAATCACTATGAAGGACTTAATAACAAGATACTTTCCGATATAAAAAGCCAGAAGCATTTGAAAATTTAATTAATACATTTTTTAGCTATACTTTTCACACTTATCCATTGACATACAGAACAGTTATTAGATTCTTCGCCTTGTCGTCATTCGGATACAAAGCCCGAAGAATCTAATATATAGGCTCAGAACGACAAATCTGTTTTTGTTTTTTGTATATCAAAGGATAAGTGCGTATTTTTTTATTAAAATTTCAGGTTTCTAATCCCTGTAACAACCATTGCTATCCCGAATTTATCGACAGTTTCTATAACTTCTTTATCCCTGAATGACCCGCCTGGCTGGATTATCAATGAAATTCTGCCCTGGGCTGCTGCGTTTATGCAATCGCCGGTTTCGATTGCCTCGTCATAAGCCATAACCGCATCTTTAGAGTTTTCACAGGAAACATCCAGTGCCAGCTCCGTTGCAGAAACAAGGTTTGTCTGCCCCTGTGCTATAGCGGATGTCTTAAAGTCTTTTGCTATTACAACAGAATTTGTCCTTGCATACTTTGCAACTTTCCACGCAAAAATTGCATCTTCCAATTGTTCTGTAGTTGGTTTTACTTTAGAAACAACCTTAAATAAATCTTTATCAAGCTCGCTTTTATTTGCTTCCTGAACCAGTGTACCGAAAGGTGTGATGTTAATTTCTTCAGTCACATAATTTTTAAAATCTTTTAAATCTGTTTTAAGTCTTACAATTTTCAATTCATCATTTTTTCTCAAATGCTCGAGTGCATCATCCTCATAATAAGGTGCAACAACAACCTTAACAGACATTGAACTCAGATGTTTTGCAACTTCAAAATTGACAATTTGAGAAAAAGCAATGGTTCCGCTGAATGTGGCAAAAGGATCGCAGTCAAAAGCCTTGGTATAAGCGTCAAAAATACTTCTGCCCAGAGCCACCGCACAAGGAAGATTATGCTTGACAATAACCGCAGCATTAACATCATAAAATTCACTTGCAATGCTGACTGCCGTATTAATATTCATAATATCATTATGCGAAAGCTCTTTTTCATTCAAAAGCATATAATTAGCCATTATGTCAGATTTATACAAAGAAGCCTTTTGATGAGGATTTGAACCGTACTTCAATTCATAAAGCTTTGACATATTTATAAGCTTTCCCTCATCTTCACCGGAATAAACTCCGATTTTTTCGGAGATTGCTTCATCATAATCCGCCATATACTGAAATGCTTTCAAAGCAAGCCTTTGTCTGTCATAAGAATTTACATTAATAGTGTTATAAAAATCCGACGTTTTGGTAACAACTATAGTATTTTCAAAATTTTTGGCAGCGCCTCTTAGAATAGAAAAATCCATCAGATTTAAAGATTGCATAAACTCTCTTATATCATCCGTTTTTTCTGCAATGTCATCTATCGGTCTGAACATAATTATTACCATATCAAGAGATTTGCTCACATAATCTTCCATAAATGTCTTTTTATCAAACCCTTCTGAAAGCGCAAGGTCTGAAATATCTTCAACTATAAGATTGTTTTTTCTCAATAATTCCAGAGTATCTCCGGATGATACAATATCATAATCAAATTTTTCAACTAAAACACGTGCATAATCCACTATTTGTTCATTTTTAAAAACACTTATGTAAACTTTCTTCTTCATAAATTCCCCTCAATAAGCTAAATATACCATGCAGGTTGAAGGCTTGCAATAAAAAAATCGTCCTTTTCATGCAAACTGATACGTTTTGTAATCATTTTTTTAATATTAGATTACAAAATCCTTGAAATCTGTTTGTGTCCTTTGTATAATTCTAGCAGTAGATAGAAACTTTGAGGACAAAAATGGCAAGTAACAGAATGACAGAAGGCGTAGGGAAAAAAATTGTTGACGCATTAAAAAAACAAACAGATGTTGAAATTATGCCGCAAACAAGAAACGAAGAGTATTCTCAACCGGAAAAAAATGATGAAATTCCGGTATATAATAATGAAGAACTTCCGCCTTTTGATTTTCTCAAGGATGACGGCATTAAGCAGTCAAAAGAACCGGAAATTGAATCTGCTGATGATTTAATAATTAATCCTGCAAAACAGGTTTATACATTCGGCACTGTTCAAGAACCAACTCCTGCCGTTAATTCTCAACCATTGTTCAATGAATCCTTCAATAATGATTTTGCTGAATTTTCCCTGCCGCAAAATGTAGAAGTCTTAAGGCAGCTTATAACTAAAATTCCGTCAAATGTTTCTAAACAAACCGGCGCACAAATCATTAAACAAACTATGGAAGCTCTCGGCATTTCAATGAAAAGTGTACTTCAAGAAGCACAGGCCGTTCAGGAAAATCTAAATGCTTCAGCCCGCGAATGCCAGAATAATATTGCAGAATATAGACGGCAAATAGGAGTTTTGGAAGCTCAAACACAAAAAATTCATCGTCAATATTCAATGCTTAATGACATAATCAGCCTGTTTATTCAAGCCGGAAATTAGGGG
>CALUTA010000161.1 GCA_944323585.1 Candidatus Gastranaerophilales bacterium | reverse complement strand
GCAAACCGCCTAACAGCCCCCGGGATTGGCTCAGAGGGCGGCGCAATGTTTAACCAGCACAGACTTATGTTTCAAGGTCTTTTTATGGCGCCATCTGTTGTCTGTGATGCAGTCAAGGGCGCTGTTCTGGCTTCAAAAATCTTTGAAGATATCGGATATGACACTTATCCTAAATTCAACGAAAAACGAACAGATATTATTCAGAACATAATTTTTGGATCTCCTGAACCTCTGGAAGAATTCTGCCGCACAATACAGTCACTCTCGCCTGTCAACGGCTACGTAACCCCGATTCCGGAGTATATTCCGGGATATGAAGACAAGGTTATTATGGCCGGCGGAACATTCATTGAAGGCTCAACAATAGAACTTTCGGCGGACGGCCCTATGAGAGCACCTTATGTTGCATATCTTCAGGGCGGTTTAAACTATGCTCATGTCAAAATAGCACTTGAGAAATTTCTTGATAATTTAAAGAAATTTTAAAATTAAATAAAAACTTATTTTCTAGTACTCTATAAGTTTGTAGTTAATCTGAGCGCCGTACTTGTCAAAATTCCAAATTTCAGTTGAATATTTGGTATTTTTAACCACATTGCTGCTGCCGTCAGATTTTACTGTTTTGTATGTTTGAGTCTTGTAAATATAGTCATAGTCAACATATGTTATGTCGCCATTTTTGTATTTAATTTGCTCTCTTGTAATTTTACCGTTGACATTATAATCTTTACACCTGATTAAAATCGGATCTTTTGGATCGTTAATCTTTATATAATATTCGCTGAGCTTAAGTCCGTTGTTGTCATAAACAGTTGTGTGGTTGAGTTTCCCCTTATAATCAAAATAATCCGCATTAATGCGCATTTCATGACTTGCTGCATCAAACATCCTGTAGAAGACCTCATGTGAGCCGTTTTCAGGATTTCTTACAACAACTTTTTTAGAGAAATTATCATCTGCAAGAAAATTATCTAAAGCTGCCTTACGACTTTTAGCTTCAATAGGCTTTACAGCAGGAATTACTTTGGAAACACTCTCCTTAGTTTCTTTTATGTATTTCTGCTGCTGCGGAGAAAGTTTCGATTTTAAAAAGGCCTCAAGCTTTTGCATAAATTTCGGTTTTATTTTGCCTCCCGCAATCCCTGTCATTGACGGTGAATAATGCGGCATACTCACATAGTTAGTTTTATTTGAATTTGAAATATAATTGAAATTTTTAATATTTTCTATTCTCATAATACCATCCTTTTTTGCTGCAATAAAAAATCAAAATATATTTTTTTGTTAAAAATTTCCAATATGTTAAGTTTTATAAAGTCGGAATAGCTATTTATGACTAATTCTTTAGGATTAGATATACAAAATCTATATAGCTTAATTGACAGAGGAATTTTTGTGGTAAACTGTTATGGTACCCCGTAAAAGAGTGGTATTAGACAAAGTATATAGTATTAAGAAGAGGAAAGGTGAAGATATGTCATTACCAAACGTAGCATATTTTTCAATGGAAATCGCGATGGATCAGTCTTTAAAGACATATTCAGGCGGTTTAGGATTCTTAGCAGGTTCTCATATGTTATCTGCAGGCTATTTGCAAATGCCTATGGTCGGTGTAACTATGCTTTGGTCCTATGGCTATTATGATCAGAGAATTGCACACGATGGTCAGGTAGAAGTTGCTTACATCAGAAAATATTATGACTTCCTGAAAGATACTAACGTATCTACTGAAGTTGATATTTTCGGTGAAAAAGTTAAAGTTAAAGCTTACCTTGTTGAACCTGAATTGTTCGGTGCCTGCCCTGTTTACCTTTTGACAACCGATATCGAAGGAAACAGCGACTGGGCTAAAAGCATTTCTCACAAACTTTACGATGGAAACGAAAAAATCAGAATTGCGCAGGAAACAGTTCTCGGTGTAGCAGGTGTTAGAATTCTTCAAGCAATAGGCTACAACTTTGATGTTATCCACATGAACGAAGGCCATGCGCTTCCGGCTGCTTTTGAATTGTTAAGACAATACAACGGCAACCTTGAAGAAGTTAAAAAGAAAACCGTATTTACAACTCACACTCCTGTTGCTGCAGGTAACGAAGTTCACTGGGTTGACACACTTCTTGAAGGCGGTTTCTTTGCAGGTGCTTCTCGTGAAACAGCTGTTCAATTAGGCGGAGAAAACTTCTCTCTTACTGTTGCAGCATTGAGAATGTCAAGACTTGCTAATGCTGTATCTCAGCTTCACGGTCTTGTTGCTAACAAAATGTGGGAATGGGTTGAAGGCAGATGTCCGATAAGAGCAATCACCAACGCTGTAAACCTCCACTACTGGCAGGATGAAAGAATTCAAAATGCCCATACTCCAGAACAATTGCTTGCAGTTAAACGTGAAATGAAAACAGAATTGTTTGAATACGTTGCTAACGTTGCAGGTAAAAGGTTCAATCCTGACGTTTTGACAATAACCTGGGCAAGAAGATTCGCAGACTACAAACGTGCGTGGCTTATCCTTATGGATAAAGACAGAATTAACAAACTTCTTGACGAAAACAAAATTCAAATTATTTTTGCAGGTAAATTCCATCCGGATGATGTTATGGGTAAAGAAATGTTCAACAAACTTCTGAACAGATCTCACACTCTTAAGAACGTTGTAGTTCTTCCGGGATATGAACTTGAACTTTCAGGAATGCTTAAACGCGGTTCAGATATCTGGTTGAACACTCCGCTCAGACCTTTTGAAGCTTCTGGAACTTCTGGTATGTCAGCTAACGCTAACGGTGCTCTTCACCTTTCTACATTTGACGGCTGGACTGTTGAAGGTACCTTTGACGGCATTAACGGATACACTATTGAGTACCCTGAACTTGATGATGAAATGCCCTGGGAAGAACGTCATTGGAAAGATCACGAATGTATGATGAATAAGATTGAAAATGAAATTATTCCGACATACTATGAAAACAAACAAGAATGGGCAAGATTGATGAGACAGGCTATCAGAACTTCTGAAGCTTACTTCAACTCTGACAGAATGGTTATTGAATACTACAACAGATTGTATAAACCGATTGCCCACAATGACGCTACTTCAGGCGGAAAGAAAAAAGAAATGAATATTTCTGAAACTCCGACCTTTGATGCTTGGACTTTCTCAAATATCAAGTAGTTGCTAAATAAATATAAAAGAGCCGGTTTTCATAAACCGGCTCTTTTTTTGTTGATATAATTGGAGTATAGCCATAATTGTAACGAAATATTACAAAAAAGGGAATAAAAATTAAAGTTTTTATTTAATTCAGCCGTAAGTATAGACATAAGGAAACGAAATTGAAAGGGAATTTGTCATGGGAATG
>CALUTA010000160.1 GCA_944323585.1 Candidatus Gastranaerophilales bacterium | reverse complement strand
ATCCAACATTTTCTATACTCCCTTCGGTTATATACAAGACTATTGTATGCGCTGAAGGGGGCAAGTCAAGAATTTGTGATTTTGTTTATAAGGTGCTTTTTTATACAGGCAAGAAAGCGTAGGTCGGATTTACTAATCCGACATTATGCTGTCAACTTTTGTTGGGCTGAAAAAGCCCAACCTACAAGCTACTTAACTACCCCTCACCCGAATTTCTAAATTCGCTACGCTCATTAAGAAATTTTTCCCTCTCCTTCTTGGATTATTCGGGGTGCGTGCGGAGTAATGTCCGACCCGCACCTTACGGGTTCCGCTTCGCTCCACCCTACCGAAAATCCGCCGCAAGGGGCGAGGGAACATCTCCAGTCATTGCGAGCCGAAGGCGAAGCAATCCAGCCGATTGATATTTTAAAACCATCCGACCTTTGCGGAGCGAACAATCAATGTTCCGTTTCACAACAACAGGGCAAGTGCTATATACAAAATAGCCATTTTGTCTTTTACTGTCATTCTGAACGTCAGATTGACCTCTGTGTTTCAGAATCTCGTTGAGATACTGTGGAAAACCAGACATTTTGCACGAAATCATAGATTTCGGCAAAAGCAGTCAACTAAATTCAGGATGACAAAATGGCTTTAAAAAATTGAGTGCAAAGCACGAGTTCACTTGCTTTATGTGAAACGGTTACAGATAACATGTTGGATTAGTAAATCCGACCTACTTGCTATAATATTTCTCTGCAATTTGTTTAAATATATCATTAAATCTCTCTGCTTCGTCGCTATTTCTTGCATATCTCTTGATTTCTTTACCTTTATCATTATAAAGAATTATTTCATCACCTAATGTAAATCTTTCGGTTTTACCATCGTTACGATAAACAGTATATTTACCACCATTCACCTCAAATTCTAATTTATATTTTTTAGCAGATATATCATATTTATAATAACGTGTATCAGTACCGTTTTTACTATCAATAGTCAATAACCCTTTTTTAGTATTTTTGGATATATTATATTCTCTATTATATATATTAGGTCCATTTATTGATACTAATGTAGCATCTGGATCAGTTGGTGCTTTTGTCGCATCACAAACAGTCCATAGTTTATTGTCATTATAAGTATAGCTTTTTTTGCTAATTATTTTGCCATCTTTTATTTTGCTAACTATATGGTCTCCAAATGTATCATATTCAAAAATAAGCGTTGAGCCATCGTTTGTTTTTTGTGTTAATTTGCCAACAAACCTATTACCGTCTGCCAGTGTAGCTCTGCCTTTTTCAAATCTATTACCGGCCTTTTTAAATGCATCAATAGTCATATCTTTAAAGTTTTCTGTTGATGTGGATGTTCTTTTTCCTCTTGTTGCAAGGTAAATACCACCACCAATTGCAAGAGCTGCTAAAGTTCCCAATAATAAAGCTGTTCCATTAGATTTTTCTTCGGGGGGGGTATTCTCTTTTTCAACAGAAGGTCTTTCGTTTGCTCTAAAATAAATATTGCTGTTTACAGGATTTACCGATAATGTCATAGTTTCACCTTCTGTTTTTACTACCTGAATTTATAAAAACATGAAATCGAACATTTTTGCTAATTTGATGCTTTTTTGATTTACAAATGTTAAAATTCCTGACCGTTTTTTAACTCATTGGCGCGCTAAAATAACTTAGTCGAGTTCTAATTTAATCGCGCCCTGACGGAAGATTTTTATTTCATCATCAAAAATTCCGGCGACCGTTGATTCCAGACCTTTGGCAAAATATCCGTAATCGGGGATTACAATATCGGCTAAATCTTTCATATTTTCAAGAGCCTGTTCGTAAGTTTTGGCAGAAGGCTGATGTGAAAGGTTTGCGCTGGTTGTCGCAAGAACGTGACCGGGGGCGATTTCGCAGATTTCTTTGAACACTTCATTATCCGGAACCCTTATCCCGACAGTATTCATGCCGGACGTCACAAAGTCTGGTGTTTTGGAACTTTTTTCCAACACAAGCGTCAGGGCGCCGGGAAAGTATTTTTTGATAAGCTTAGACGCTGTTTTTGAAAGCGGCTGCTTCACATATTCAAGAAGATGATATGCCTCGTTTGACATTAAAATCAAAGGCTTTTGCGCTTCACGATGTTTGATTTCGTATATTTTTTTGACGGCTTTTTCATTCTCCGGAAGACACCCCAGCCCCCAGACTGTATCTGTTACGTATGCGATTACTCCGCCGTTTTCTAAAATATGTTTTATTTCTTCCTTGTTTTCCAGCATTGTTATGTTTCCTTTTTTGACACTTGAAATTTTAATAATATAAGTTATAATAAAATATATAAGGGAGTTGGTCAAACTCCGTGAAAGTTTAACCAACTTGTCACCCCTTATAAGAACAAATAGACTATTTTAATAAAAATCTCTAGTACGGCTAGAGATTTTTTTAATAGATCTCTGTTCATATCAACCTCCTTTCTGCCCTGCTTGTCACTATATCAGTTTGTATGCACATTGGAGGTTTAGGGCTACCCTTATTAAATTTTCAATGTTCCCGTTACTTTCTAAATCTGCCGATAACTCTTTGGACGAGTTCCGAGGCATAATCCATTTTCATCACAAGGTTAAGCGGAACATAAACTGCCATACAGATTACGAAAATAAATGCGATTTTTACCAGTTCAAAAATCACGGGCGGAAGGCTTGTGTAACTGTCAAATACAGATGCCGCAAACATACATATTGCAAATGCTAAAATTCCGGCAATTATCATCTTGCCAAGATTTTTGAACAAAGATTTGTAATCCATTTTCATCTTCCGCTTCATCAAAAATCCAAGAACACAGGCATTAAAAAGTGTCACAAGCGAAGTCGAAAGCGTAATTCCTCCGATTCCCATCTGCCAGTGAGTGATGAATAAGATATTTAAAAAGAATTTCAGTATGATTGACGAAAACGCAACAACAAAAGGTGTTGCACTGTCATTAAATGAATAGTAAACCCTTGTGATAGAATCTCTGAAAACGTAAGGCAAAATCGATGCTGACAAAAACCACAACGCTTCTGCCACCATAAACGTAGCTTCTTTGTCAAAAGCACCCCGTTCAAAAACAAGTCTTATGCTGTCCAGTCCGACAACAAGAATTCCTATGATTATCGGGATTGCCGCAAAAAACAAAACTCCGATGCCTTTATTAAAATATTTTCTGATGCCGTCGTAATCTTTGTCCGCCACAAGCCTTGCAAAAATCGGAAAAAGCGGAACGAGAAATGCCGTCACCAGAATTCCGACGGGGAACTGGAAAACTCTGTTGGCATAACCTATTGCGGTCCATGCGCCCTCCGAAATCGAAGAGGTAAAAAACATATCTACGTAAATATGAATTTGCCCGACGGTTGAACTTAAAACTGCCGGAAA
>CALUTA010000159.1 GCA_944323585.1 Candidatus Gastranaerophilales bacterium | reverse complement strand
AGTTTGCAACGCTCATAAAGATATCGTCAAAAGTATCTGTCTTAAATTCAACCGGTGATTTTTCCGCGTTTTTTATAAATGCATCATCATTATCTCTTATATAAATCTCAAAACGTTCATGCATTTTTTTGTCACGCCACTTTTGAAGAATATTGCCCCGCTGAACGTGAAGCCCTACACTCATATCATCAAGAAAATGCTTTGCACGTCCTGCTTCGTCAGCCATTTCGCTAAACCTGCAATACTTTACTGCTTCCATAAAGTTATTCATATGTTCATTAAATTTTGACCTTGCGTTATGCTGTCCGTCAAAATCAAAAAAGCTTTCTCTCGGGCGAAACATATTCTGATCAGGATAATAAAAATGCGTATTACAATGAAACCCAATCTCTTCGAAATCCGGTTTCACGACAGCGTTCTGAATTATCGGGGCATAATTCCTGAGTTTGGGGTATTCTTCTTTAATCAACTTCTGTGCAATTTTTTTGTGAGTATTGCTGTTCAATCCAAAATTTATACCGTTTTGTACTTTTGTTGTTTTCATACAACAATTCTACATCTAAATTTAATATTCCACAAATTGTTAATTAAATAACTTAATAAATAAATCATAAGGCCCCGCTTTAGTAAGCTGGGCCTTAGATTTTGCACAATTTTTAACAGTTTTAGAACTAACTTTCCTGCTCTGCTGGAATCCGCTCAAATTTGATTTCGTCGTTCTCTACGTCGATTTTAACCCTGTCACCGCTCAAGAAATTTTGCGAAAGTATCATTTTAGAAAGCGGGTTTTCTACCATCTGACGGATTACACGTTTCAGAGGTCTTGCGCCGTAAACAGGGTTGTAGCCCCTGGTTGCAAGAAATTCTTTTGCTTCCGGTGTAACTTCAAGCCCGAGTTCCTGATCCTTAAGAAGTCTTCTCAAATAATCCATCTGAATATCCACAATCTTTGACAAATCCTGAAGAGTAAGTGCTTTAAAGAAGATTGTTTCATCAATACGGTTTAGAAATTCCGGTTTAAAGCGGCTTCTTAAAACGGCCATGACTTTTTCTTTGGTTTCATCAAATTCTTTTGGTGACACCATGCTGTTCAAGGTGTTTTCAAGAATTATGTCGCTTCCGATGTTTGATGTCATGATAATCAAAGTGTTTTTGAAATCGACAGTCCTGCCCTTTGAATCCGTCAAACGTCCGTCATCAAAGATTTGAAGCATGATGTTGAAAACATCCGGATGTGCTTTTTCAATTTCATCAAAAAGAACAACAGAATAAGGTTTTCTTCTGACAGCTTCCGTCAACTGGCCGCCTTCTTCGTATCCGACATATCCGGGAGGCGCTCCGACTAATCTTGCAACATTATGTTTTTCCATATATTCAGACATATCTATTCTGATAAGCGCATCCTCATCGTTAAACATAAATTCCGCAAGTGATTTGGCAAGTTCAGTTTTACCGACCCCTGTCGGCCCCAAAAACAGGAACGTTCCTATCGGACGCTTCGGATCTTTCAAGCCTGAACGGGCACGGCGGATTGCATCAGAAACCGTTTCTACCGCTTCATCCTGACCGATAAGACGTTTGTGAAGTATGTCTTCCATATTAACCAGTTTTTGTTTTTCGCTTTCGACAAGTTTGTTTACCGGAATTCCGGTCCACTTGCTGACAACATTTGCGATATCTTCGTCATCAATTTCTTCTTTCAAAAGTTTGTTATCTGTCTTTTCTTTTGACTGGCATGCTTTTAACTGTTTTTCAAGTTCAAGAAGTTTGCCGTACTTGAGTTCTGCGGCTGTCTGCAAATCGGTATTGCGTTCGGCTTCTTCAATTTTTTTCTTAACCTGATCAATTTCATCCTTAATTGCGGCTTCGCCCGTAATTGAAGCCTTTTCTTTTTCCCATTGAACCTTCAGAACATTGATTTTGCCCTCTAATTCGTTAATTTGTTTTGTAATATCATCAACTTTAGCTTTAGCCTCGTCGCTTGTTTCTTTTTTCAATGCCTCACGTTCGATTTCAAGCTGAATTTTCTGACGCATCATTGTATCAATTTCCTCGGGCATTGAATCTATTTCAATACGCAATGCGGAAGCGGCTTCATCAATAAGGTCAATTGCTTTATCAGGCAAAAATCTGTCTGTTATATATCTGTCAGAAAGTTTGGCCGCCTGAATAAGTGCGCTGTCCAGAATACGAATTCCATGGTGAACTTCGTATTTTTCTTTCAAACCTCTCAAGATACTGATTGTATCTTCAACGGAAGGTTCGTCAACCAGAACCGGCTGAAATCTTCTTTCTAAAGCAGGGTCTTTTTCAATATATTTGCGGTATTCGTTTATAGTTGTTGCGCCGATTGTTCTTAAGACACCCCTTGCAAGCATAGGTTTCAAAAGGTTTCCGGCATCCATAGAGCCTTCTGTTGCACCGGCTCCGACTACCGTATGAAGTTCATCTATAAACATTACAATTTCGCCGTTTGACTCCTCAACTTCTTTCAATACGGCTTTCAAACGTTCTTCAAACTCGCCTCTGAACTTTGCGCCTGCAACAAGAGCACCCATATCAAGAGAAACGAGTTTTACATCTTTAAGGCTTTCAGGAACATCTCCTCTTACAATTCTCTGTGCCAAACCTTCAACAATTGCGGTTTTACCTACCCCCGGTTCGCCTATCAAAACAGGGTTGTTTTTTGTTCTTCTGTTCAGAACCTGAATAATCCGGCGGACTTCTTCATCTCTGCCGATTACAGGGTCTAACTTTCCTTTTCTTGCAAGCGCCGTCAAATCTGTTGAATATTTTTCAAGCGCCTTCATATTTTCTTCTGCATTTTTATTATCCACTTTTTTATTACCTCTTATCTTTTTCATTGCATTTAAAACTTTATTTGAATCAACTCCAAAATTTTTCAAAACAGTCTGAATATTGCTGTTGTCAAGCTTTGTCATAGCAAGAAGAATTGATTCAATGCTTACAAACTCGTCCTTCATTTCAGCAGACTGCTGCTCTGCAATATCAAGAAGTCTGTAAGTCTGGTTTGAGAGAAACATCTGCTGGGCATTTACAGGCCCTGAAATCTTCGGAAAAGAATTAACTGCGCTGACGATTTTATCAATAAATCCTTGATTCAAAAGTTTCAATTCAGTCAAATAATCCTTTATAATCCCGTTATCCTTAATCATCGCAAGCATAATATGCTCCGGCTGAAGCTCTGAATTGCTGTGAGAATTCATAATTGCGCTTGCTGATGACAATATTTCCTGCGAATAGTTGGTAAACTTATTTATATCTGCCATATAATCAACTCCTTTTTACGAAAATAGAATGAGATTCTTCGCTTGCGCTCAGAATGACATACAAAATCTTATATTCTTATTTTAACGTTGATTAAAAAAAAGTCAGAGATTTTTAATGTTTAATTAATTATTT
>CALUTA010000158.1 GCA_944323585.1 Candidatus Gastranaerophilales bacterium | reverse complement strand
GGAGATTCTTCGCTTCGCTCAAAATGACATTTTTTATTTAATTCCGGAATTATCTTATCTGAACTGGCATAATCAGGCAGACAAAATCATCTTCGCTGTCCGGTTTCAGAACTGTTGCAGAAAGGCTTGTGTTCAGACCTATTTTAACATTGTCGCATTCCATATTTTTCAATGCTTCCAGCACAAACTTGTAATTGAAAGCAATATCCAAATCCTCGCTGTTATAGACGATATCAAGTTCTTCTTCCGATTTTCCGCTGTCGGGAGTGTCAGCTGTGAGCTTCAGTTTGCCCTGAGAGAATGAAAGTTTAACGATACTGGTTTTGTCATTAACCATAATCGAAACTCTGTCAAGAGCTGACTTCAAGGCAGACACTGAAACAAGAGCTTCTTTAGGGCTTTCGTTCGGAATAAGCTGATTATATTTAGGGAACTGGCCTTCAAGAAGTCTTGAAACTGTCATGGTTCTGTCGCTTTTTATTATAAGTTTTGTACGTTCTGTGTAGATTTTTACACTATCTTCTTCGATAAAAGAACTCATCTTTATAAATTCGTTAAGAGTTTTGGCAGGAATAATAAGCTGGGTTGTTCTTCCGTCCGGATTGTCAATTTTTTCACGAACCCTTGCCAGACGATTTCCGTCAGTAGAAGCAATCTCCAGAATATCTCCTGATATATCGCAAACTATTCCGGAGAGCAAGTTTGAAGTTTCGTAACCTGCTGCTGCAAAGCCTGCTTGACTTACTGCTTTTGTCAAAGGTTTAACTGCTATATCAAAGCTGTTTTCCGCATTTAAATCTATATTGTAAACTTCCGGCGGAAATTCGTTGGCTGAAATACCGATTATTTCAAATTTTGAGTTCTGGCAGGTGATGTTTACAGTGCTTTCCCCCTCCGGCATTTCAAAAGTTATAAGTTTGTCGCCAAGCTTTGAAACTATCTCATTAAGAGTCTTTGAAGGCAACGTAATTCTGCCCTCCTCTTCAACCTGAGCTTCCACAAGCGCAACAACCGTTAAATCAAGATCGGTTGCAACAAGTCTTATTGTGCCGTTATCAACTGTTTCGATTAATATATTCATCAAAACAGGCTGCAATGCTTTTGTACTTGTTGCCCTTTCAACTATCTTTATCCCGTTATATAAATCTTCCTTTTTTACATAGAATTTCATTTATACATACTCCTTTTTATTACCCTTAAGTATAATTATATTATAAAAAGATTTAAAAGAGATTAAGCACCCTAAAAATAAAACAAAAATTCACGTTTTTTGAGTTTTAAACAATTTATTTATTAATAATTAATTATATAAATAATAATATATATAATTAATTGTAGTAATAAGCTGTCAATATTTGTAGAAAACTGCTAAAAACTATTGTTATGATTAAGTTTTGCGTTGTTTAATATTTGGTAGAAAACTTTTCAAAAAAATGTCAATAATTTTCAAATTCATCCATCTGGAGGATAGTTTGTAGAAAACTCATGAGTTTTCTACAAAAAACATGCCGGTTTTCTACAACCGGTAATTAACATTTTTTTGAATTCTTTTTATTTCTGTTATAAGCAAAAAAACAATTGTAATAATATTAATCTGCTTGACAATATATATTTTTTATGATATAAAGATTGTGGGGTAAATGTATATTTATAAGTCTTGTCACATGACGAGACTTTCTTTTTCGGTTACAAGTCTTGTGTTTATCAGGTTTTCAGGCTGTTTTTATATTTAAAATTTATGGGGTGAGTTTTTATTATAAGGCATGCTTTTAAAAAGTAAAAATTGTTAATTTTTGTAAAATTATATAATTTTTATATCTTTTTTAGTCAATTAATTCGTTACAAACTTTTTTATATAAATATAACGAGGTATAATGCTTTTATGGATAAAAGAGAGTTGACGGTTATTGAAAATAAGAGTATGACTGATGTTAAGCCCGAAAAGGAAGAAAGGGCCAAGCACCAGACAAACCCGATAGTCAAAAAACTGGCTAAATTCCATTTTGAAAAGCCTGAAACTTTCTCTGTGAAAGACTTATTCAAAAAGTAGGTAATGTACAACATTAAAAATCAGATATTCCAGAGCATGACAAAAACACAGAAATCGGTTCTGTGCAGTTTTTTGCGTGCTCTTGTGAAAAAGTCGCCAAATCTTGACTCAGAGCAGGTTTTGGACAAATTTCTGGAAGATGAGCAGTATTATTTTGATATAAACAACCCGCATTTTGAATTTATGGAAGATTATCTCGGGGATGAGGAGTTTTATCGGGAAGCCCTTTTGTTTGTCAAAGAGTGCCGCAGGTATTATGACTACAAAAAGTCTCAGGAACCGATAATTAAGGCTCAGAAAGAGTTTGAGAAGAAAAAACGTGCTTTTTTAAGGGAGGTTAAAATGAGCCATGAAGCTCCGACAAAAAAGCAGTTATACTATTATGAGAGGCTTTGCAAAAAGTACAATATTGAAAAAAAAGAACTATCTTCAAAGCTTGAAGCAAGAGATGAAATAGATAAAATAATTAAAGAACACGAACAGGAGAATTTATATGGAATTTAACAGTATTCAGGATTTCAGACATAATTTTACTCGAGTTTACCACAAGGAAGTTGCTCCAAAGCTTGAAAGGTTTGACACAGAAAGAAAAAACAAAAAGCTTATTTGCAGTATTTTGTGGATAATTGCTATTGTTCTTACAGTTCTTATTGTTTGGTATGCATATCATATTTCAGATACTGATGTTTTGGGATTTGCTGTAGTGCCTCCGATTATTGTTTCAATAATTACAGGCTTTATTGCAAAGAATTTTGAAAACAAGTTAAAAAAGTCAGTAATGCCGACTGTAATGAAGGCTTTTGGCGACTTTGTATGGACAAATGCGAGTGTAATTGATAGATTTACGCTTAAGGAAACAAGACTTTTTGACAGGTTTGATAGCAAGAGTGATGATGACTGTTTTTATGGTACTTATCACGGATTACAGATAAATATTGACGAAGCATATTTAACATACACAACAAGAGATTCTGACGGGCACAGACATACTCATACAGAATTTGACGGTGTTATTGTCCAGATTGATTTCAACAAACCTTTCAAGGGGCACACTATTATTAGAAAAAGAGAATTTTTAGGCACAAAAAAAGTTTATGAAGAGATAAAGCTTGAAGATCCGGAGTTCAGCAAGATGTATTTTGTTGACGGAAGCGATCAGATTGAATCCAGATACATTTTGACAACCTCTTTTATGGAAAGATTTAAGAATGTAAAGAAAGCTTTTAGGGCATCAGGCATAGAGGCATCTTTAAAGAATAATAAAATATTGATAGCAATTTCTACAAGTAAAGATATGTTTAAACTTGGCGATATAAACAGACCGGTGAATGACACAAAACAGTTCAATGAGCTTTTGAATGAATTTTTATCAATACTTGCAATAGTGGATGA
>CALUTA010000157.1 GCA_944323585.1 Candidatus Gastranaerophilales bacterium | reverse complement strand
AACGACGAGGCTCGAACTCGCGACCTCATGCGTGACAGGCATGCGCTCTAACCAAACTGAGCTACGCTCCCTTATTTGGTTTTCATTTCGATTGGCAATTTATCTTTATTCCCTGATGGCAATCCTTTGGGTCTCTCAATCGCCTTTCGACAATTTTTATTATAAAATGCTGAAAAAAAAAATGCAATACTCTGGCAAAAAAATATATTTTTGTGTTTTACTAGAGTATGATGATGATTTATAATTCTTATAATACCCCGTTTACAGGTCGTGCGTCTATTATTAAAGAGGCTGACAAAATTTGCAGAAGTGTTAATTCTAACTTTCCGCATCTGTCGCCTTATCTATCTTGGCATCAATATCATGAACCTTATAAGCATTACAAAGCTTTTATTCCTTATTGGGCTAAACTGGATGACCTTAGAGATGCAACCAAGGCTACTGATACAGCTTATGACTATTATGAAGTGCTTATCAATAAGCTAAAAAGCAACAAATGCGCAAACTGTGGCGAATTGTCCGACATTGTTTATTTAAAATGTAAAAATAATAATTTTGAAGATGTCAAGTGTGTCCAACTTGGCGGTACAAGTCCCGTTTACCCAAAAAGACATGTTAAGTATGACCATATCGCTGTTATGTTTAAACATAATAATAAACACATTGTGATAGATCCTTTGTTTGAATTTGCTGATTTTTTGCCTAATGCACTGGTCAAGTATAAAACTATTTTTAAGCGTTTTATCAACAATTTCAACGAAAAGTTTGATTTGAAATTGGTTGAAGATTCGGATGCCGTTAAAATCCATCCGGATGATTTGAAAGAGTTGACTAAAAAATATGGACATTTGATTGACTAGGAGAATATTAAATGCAAAGTATAAATAATTCAATTACATTTACCGGTTCAAGACAAATTTTAAGAGATGCTGATTGGGTTTGCAGAAAAGTCAGTTCAGCTTTTCCAATGATATCCCCGACAAAAATTTATTATTCTAATCCTGACAAGATTGTCAAAAGCAAAAAATTTACAACTTTTTTGTGGAAAAAGTCTATTCAGTTGCAAGATGATCGTAAAGACAGATATTTTCTTAAATCTCCTTTTAAATTTTTATCGGAAATCCTTTATTCTGTTAAAGCTCATAAAGTCGGAAATTGTTCGGAATTCGTTTCGCTTGCAGAAATGATTGCAAAAATCAACGGTGCAAAAAATTGTTACCGTGTCAGTATGGTAGACTTAGATAAAACCAGCAAACTTGATCATACTGTTCTGCTGGTTACCAAGAACCCTATAAAAAGTAAAGTTATTAATTCTAAAGAAAGCATTATAATAGACCCCTGGCTCGGGATTTCCGGACAATCAGACAAGGTTTTTACTCGTTACAAAAATGAATTTAAAAAAATGTTGAAACTTTCTGATGATACTTCTATTGGTTTTAAAATTAACAAATCTCTAGAACTTGATAATAGAGAAATTGATGTTTTGAAATCTATTCATCCGGAATTGATTTTTACTAAAAAAGACAAATCACAAGGGTTTATGAGGTTTGGTTAAATGTTTATCTAAAACAAAAACAGCCGCTTTAATTTTTAGCGGCTGTTTTTAGATCTGTTTTATCAGAAATTAGTTATATAATGGCGCAAGTTTTTTAGACTGCTGCGGAATTACACCTTCTTCTATTGACTGATAAACCCTGTAATCAATTTCAGGGAAGCAGTTATCAATGCTTTCGATTTTTTTGAGTTCATTGTCGTCAATATTTCCATTTTCAATCATATCGCAGATTTTTTCAAACCTGTCAACATGTTCTCTGAATCTGTCGGTTGCATAATCTTTAGCCTGCCATGTGGTAATCAGGAACGGCCAGTCTGAACTTTGAAGAAGAAGATTTTCTCTTGCCATCTGATTTAAGGCTCTGTGCAGAAGTTTATCTTCCGGAATTTCTGGATACTGGTCTGCAATTTTATTGATTCTTTTTTCACATGCATGAATGATAGGCCACATCCATTCAGTCAAATGGTTGTTCCATACATAGAAGTGACCGCCTTGCCCCCAGGAGCTTTCCGGAATTTGAATAGCTTCTTTTGGCGGATAGGTATGAATATATTCGCCTGCTGTCATTCTTTCAACTTCAGGAAGGTATGTTGCAAACTTCTTAACAACCTGTTTAATAAATTCAACACCTTCAAACCACCAGTGTCCGAAAAGTTCGGTATCAAATGAAACCATAACCAAACCTTCTTTTCCGGTTGCGTTTTTGTAGTCGTTAAGCATGTGGTAAATCAAAGTTGTGTAATGATCAGAGTTTTCATTAACTTTATTGAGAGCCAGAACAGGGTCATAAAGCATTTTATCCCCCAGATCAGTTGTCGGAGATGTTATTCTCCAGTAATGCATGCCTGATTTATCATCTTTTCTGTGGAATTCTCTGAAGCATCCATCGCCGGGATATCCGTCAGCAGCTGACCAAACCTGATAACCGGCTCTGTCATTTCTTCCCATAACTGCAACCTGAGCATCAGGAAGCCAGTATGCGGAATAAGTGTCATAACCTGTTGCAGGCCTTTCAGGAAGCGGGATGTATTCAATATTTCCGTAAACACCTATTACACGTCTGTTTCCGATGGAATTTCCGCCTTCAATAACGTGTGATTCAGTGAAGAAATATTCAATATCATTGTTTTGGAGTGTTACTTCAATAGCAGGACGCCAGTGTTTTTTGCCGTCTTTTCCGACGTATTCGTAACCCTGTCTGTAAGCACATTCAGGAAGCCAGCATCCGCATGCTTTTTTACCGAAGAGTCTTTTGGTTGTATCAGATCCAACTTTAAACTGGGCATTTAAGTTGCTGTCTGTAGCCAGAAGCGGAGAAAATCCGTGAGTAGCTCCTGAAGTTGTAATTTCAATACAACCGAGATCTTGAAATTTTTTGAATTGAGCAATTAAGTCCATTCCGTATTTATTAACAAAAGAGTCTTTGATGTGGTTAAACCAGTCAAAGTAATACTTAGCAAGGTATTTCAAGTGCTGAGAATGAGCAACTTTCGGATCCGGATATCTTTCCAAATCTTTAGATACCTGAGCAATTCTGGAATCCAAATATTTAACAAAACCATGTTTCAGGTGCTCATCATTAAGTTGTTCTGCTAGTATCGGAGTAATACCAACGGTAAGCTTTGCTTTGATACCTTCGTCATAAAGTTCTGAGATAGCATTAAGCAGGGGAACATAAGTTTCTGCCATGCACTCGTAAAGGTTTTCTTCCCCGAAAGGCCACATGCCGGCTTTTCTGTAATATGGAAGGTGGCTGTGTAACATAAATACGAATTGTCCTACTGACATCTTTGCCTCCATTATCTTCTTATTTAGTGAATTATTATATAACTATAATCCAACTCTCTTAAAATTATATATACCACAAAAGGCTAAAAAATATAATCCTTAAGAGCTAATTCT
>CALUTA010000156.1 GCA_944323585.1 Candidatus Gastranaerophilales bacterium | reverse complement strand
CGCTCATACCCGAGTGACATAAGAACAGTCTGGGCATCTTCCATATCCTGAGTATTTTGGACAGTAGAAGTTTTTACTTCAATCGGAGCTGTGTTGTTATAATTCATAAGTTTGTCTTTTAATTCAAGAATAATTTTCTGCGCAAGCTTTGGCCCGACACCTTTTGCTCTTGTTAATTCTTTATAGTTTCCGTCTATTACAAAACCTATTAATTCTGAAGACTGGAATTCATCAAGAAGTGTAAGCGCCATTTTACTCCCGACGCCGGAAACAGATGTCAAAATTGAAAAAATATCTCTGTCCTCTTTGTGCAAAAATCCGCACAATGACATCCTGTCTTCTCTGTGAATTAAAACCGTATAGAGTTTGCCTTCCGTGCCTGTTTTTTCAACCTGCGCATAATCCCTCGCCATAACCTCGGCTGAATACCCTATTCCGTTATTTTCTATAGTCAGGAAAAAACCTTTTGATGCTGCTGTTTTTAATGTAAAAATTCCCCTTATATAATCATACATATCTATGCTTCCTTTAATTCAGATTTGATTTCAGCCACAGCTTTTTCAAGATTTTTGTCTTTTTTAAGTTCGTCACGGATTTTTTCATAAGAATAAAGCATTGTGGTATGTTTTTTGTTAAAAAATTCCGCTATATTTTCAAAACTGCTGTCTGTCATTGTTCTTGAAAGGTAAACCGCAACATGTCTTGAGCCTGAAACTTTCTGGTTCCGTGAAGCACTTTTAAAATCATCCACAGAAACCGAGTAATAACGAGCTGTAGCTTTTGCAATATCTTCTATCGTAAGCTCCTTTTTGGATGCTTCACAGTTCAATACTTTTCTGGCAAATTCCAAAGTTACGGGAATTCCTTCAATATCAGCAAAAGCACTTACTTTATTAAAAGCACCTTCCAATTCTCTCACATTAGATACAAAATTCTTTGCAATGTATTCATAAACATCAAACGGAACATCAAGTCCAACTTGCTCTGCAAGATTTTTGAGAATTGCGACTCTGGTTTCAAAATCGGGAGGTGTAATATCAACCATTATCCCCATTTCAAACCTTGTTCTGAGTCTGTCCGGAAGTGTCGGAATATCTTTTGGCTGGCGGTCTGATGTTATTACAATCTGCTTGTTGTTGTTGTGAAGGCTGTCAAATGTGTGGAAAATTTCTTCCATTGTCGCTTTTTTGGATTCAAGAAACTGAATGTCATCTATCAAAAGCACATCTACGTTTCTGTACTTCTGGCGGAATTTGTCCATTCTTGAAATTCTGTCATTACATTGAATATTTTTTATAACTTCATTAAAATAATCTTCCGTTTTAATATAGCGGACTTTTAATTTTGGTTTGTTGAAAATTATGTAATGACCGATTGCCTGCATCAGGTGGGTTTTACCAAGTCCTGATGCACCGTAAATGAACAACGGATTATATTTTTTGGCCGGATTTTTGGCCACTGCCATCGCAACTGCATACGCAAAGCGGTTATTTTCACCTACTACATAATTGTCGAATTTATATTTTAAATTGAGGTTTGAAAAAGACTGCATTTTAGAAAGATTGTCCAGAACTTTCTTCTGCTCTTCATCTTCATCCATATGGACTGATTTTACTTTTGCACTTTCTTTTTTCTTTTCTTTTATGTATTTTTCTGCAAGCGAAGCATCATACTGAATGTCAAAATCAACATCATGACCAAAGTATTTCTTTAAAGCCCCGCTGATTTGTTTATAATAATTTTGTCTGACAATTTGAGGCGCAAGCTGGTGAACCGTAATCAAAGAAAAAATATCATTATCAAATCCTGCAGGTTCAATCGCATCTACCCATGAATAAAAAGCATGCGCAGGAATAACCTCTCTAAGCTCTGTCTTTATTTCATTCCATATTCTTTTAACTTCCGTAATATCCATAAATATATATTACTACAAAAGTACGCCGAAAACTTTCTAATTTTTTATTCTTCAGCCGGATTTTTAAGCTCAGGTTTTATTTCATATTGATCAAGAAAAGCCCCGTTATCATCAAAATTTCTCTCATATGTCCAGCCTTTGCCGTTATAGAAAACTTCCTTCATTTTAACATTTTCTTTGTTGTAATAAGTTTTGGTGGAAAGCCACGCTTCAGAGTAATTATAATCTCTTATAATATTTCCTCGATCATCTTTTATAAAATATCTGAACAAATTACCGTCATCATCCCAATCTATTTGTGCTCGCACAGTTCCATCATCTTTAACAAATCTGGTTTGTGCGGTTCCGCCCGGACGGGAAATCATATCTATACGCTTTAGACCCCGCGCCTTAAAAACTTTATCGGCTTTTTTTAGAATTGATTTACCATTTTTATCAACCCGCACACGTTGCTGGTAAACGGTTTCAACTCTATCCTCAAACCCGAGATCCGGACACTTTTTAAAGATTTCCAAAACTTTATCTTTTGTATGTTCAACAAGCCTAAACGCATAATATTTTATCGGCTCAACAGCATCCCCAAAATCTTCTACCGGAGTTTCTTTCAATCTGGTACTGTAAAGATATATACCGGCAATTGTCGAAGCAGCTAATGCAGCTGCGCCCAGATAATATTTTGTACTTTCTTTCATCCCTCTATGAGGTGGCGGCGGCAATTCCGGTTCTACTATAACCGGCAGTTTATTCTCTTCTTTTTTTTCTGCCGGCACAGGCATTTTGCTCATAAGCATGCCGGTCTGATTGTTTGTCAGCCTCGGAAATGCTATTCTGTTGTGTACACTATTAATTGCCAAGTCTTTTCCTCAATTTTCCGTTTATTTTAAAACCCGAAAATATTTTTTTTTGCTAGTTTATTAACAATTTGTATAAAACTATTCCGCAAGAAATACTCAGGTTTAATGATTCAACATTTTCCTTCATTTCAATTTTTATATCTTTATCAGCGATATCAATTAATTCACGGCTTAACCCGTCGGCTTCGCTCCCGAACATCACAACAAACGGCAGTTCCGCTTTGAAATGCGACAAATTATTTTTTGAAAGAGGAAGTGTCGCTATTTTTACATGATTTTTAAATTGTTCCCGCACAAAATTCAAATCCGCCGTATGCAAAACAGGAACTTTCCACAGACATCCTACCGCAGACCTTACAACTTTCGGGTTATACAAGTCCACGCAATCACCGAACAAAACAACCAGTTCTACTCCGAATGCTGCGGATGTTCTTAATATAGTTCCTAAATTTCCCGCATCTTTTATGTTTTCTACAAGCAAAACTTTTTCCTTTTGGCGTAGACCCGCAGTATCGATTCTCTTTTGTAAAGCAACCCCGACTGCTTCCGGAGCACTTTCCGTTGTTGAGATTTTTTTCAACACGGCTTCCGTTGTCGGAATTAATTTTTTCTTTATAAAATCGTATTTTTCAAGATGATTTTCATTTACAAAGACATATTCAATATCAATATCACAGGCAAAAGCTTCTGA
>CALUTA010000155.1 GCA_944323585.1 Candidatus Gastranaerophilales bacterium | reverse complement strand
TCATCAAGGGCAGAAGATGTTCCGCCTGAAGAAAAAGGATTTAATCACAGAATTTAAAATTACACATGTTATATTTTATTCAGACTGTGGCATATTATAAATTAATTTGACCCCAAATAGTTAAGGAGTATGTTATGGCAGATTTAAAGAAAGATGACGCAAAAGTAATTTTGTCCGACAGGTATGAAGAATATGAACCCAAAAGCGGTGAATACTGGTACAGTATAGTTTCTGCAAAATACGGTGCTGACAGCGAAGAAGCAAAGGCAATTGTTAAAGACCTGAAAGAATTCAACGGCATAAATACATTCTCTTTAATTGTTCAGCCTGATATTATGAAACTTCCGCAGACAATTAAACTCGGCAACAAAGAATTTAAGCTGGATTTCGAAAAGAAAGTTGATATTCGAAATTATAAATTAAATGCAATATAAATTTACAAATCCTTCTCCTAACGTGTGTAAAACAAGCTTTTGGTGTTACAATCAAAAGCTTGTTGACATTTAGAGCTAAAATCGCTATGCTATTATTTATGGCACGACATGTATTTTACACACAAATAAAGTCATCATTGTTGTATAGCGAAAGATTAATGGATTGGATTATTGCGGCATCTTTTATTTGGGCGGCAACAGCTTTGTTTGTTTATCACACGGATACATTTGTATTTATTCCGTTTTTTGCTCTGGTTTTATACAACATTTTTTTGTACAAGCCGACCATTAGAGAATGGGATATGGGCGGTTTTCAGAAGATGGTTATTGATACAAACAGTGGTTATATAATTTTTGATGATCGTGTAAAGTTAAAAATAGATAATATTGAGCGTGTCAGGATTGAGGTTGATGAAAGACCGAGGCTGTTCTGGCTTCTCGGGCTCGGGGCGCAATATACAAGCATTGTAAACTGTGAAGTGATTTTCAGGCTTGAAACTAAAACAAATACCGTTGTTCCTATGCAGTTCAGAAAAGATGTTTTTAGATTAATTGATGTAATCAGAGGGCTTGGTAAACCTTGCAGAATTCAAAATGAAGAGTTATTAAATGAAGGCGTTCCGGATTACATATGGTACTTGTTAGTTTTTGTAATTGTTTTAATAGCTATTGGAACGGTTATTGTGAATTTCTTCAGAAATCTTGTTACAATTTAAACTTATGTTGTTTAGAGAAACAGAAGATTTTAGTAAAAAAAATAAGGCGGGATTTAACCCGCCTTAAAATATTTATATTTTTGCAAGCTGCAAATAATAATCGTTATTCCGTTCAAATTTATGCGCTGCATTGAACAATTTCTTTTCCTGCAATTGCGGAGCAAGAATTTGAAGGCCGATTGGCATTCCGTCTTTGTCAAATCCTGCAGGAATACTCATTCCCGGAATACCTGCAAGGTTAGCCGAAATTGTTGCAATATCCGTCAAATACATTGCAAGCGGATCGCTTGATTTCGCACCGAGTTCAAAAGCTGTATTCGGGCAGGTTGGAGAGATGAGGATGTCGACTTTTTTGAATGCTTCGACAAAATCCTGAGTAACCAGTGCTCTCATCTGCTGGGCTTTTTTATAATATGCATCATAATATCCGGAAGACAACGCATAAGTTCCAAGCATTATACGGCGTTTTACTTCAGGCCCGAAACCTTCCGCTCTTGTTTTGGTGTACATTTCCAGAAGGTTTTTGGCATCAGGTGTTCTGTAGCCGTATTTTACACCGTCAAATCTTGCAAGGTTTGAAGAACATTCTGCCGTTGCAAGGATGTAATAAATTCCGATTGAATATTTCAATTTTGGAAGCG
This sequence comes from Candidatus Gastranaerophilales bacterium, assembly GCA_944323585.1. Classification (GTDB taxonomy): domain Bacteria; phylum Cyanobacteriota; class Vampirovibrionia; order Gastranaerophilales; family Gastranaerophilaceae; genus Scatenecus. Next base: position 1,679 of record CALUTA010000155.1, on the reverse strand, counting down.
AAATTTCAACGATTTCGGCTCCGAGTTTTTTGTAATCTTCAATAGCATTTTGCATTGCTTTTTGAACATCATCTGAAAGTCCTTCTGACATCAATTCTTTAATAACTCCGACTTTCATGCCTTTGATATCTTTGTTCAAATCTTCAGCGTAATGTTCTACAGGAAGGTTAAGCGAAGTGCTGTCTTTGGGGTCATGACCTGAAATTACTTCAAGAAGATTTGCTGCATCCTCAACCGTTCTTGCAAACGGGCCGATCTGGTCAAGTGAGGAGGCAAATGCTATTAAGCCGTATCTTGAAACTCTTCCGTAAGTCGGTTTCATCCCTACAATTCCGCAGAAAGATGCAGGAAGTCTGATTGAACCGCCTGTGTCAGAGCCGAGTGCAAGGGTTGCCTCGCATGAGGATACACTTGCGGCTGACCCGCCTGATGAACCGCCAGGAACTTTGTTCAAATCCCACGGGTTGTGAACCTTTTTGAATGCTGAGTTTTCGTTTGAAGAACCCATTGCAAATTCATCCAAATTAGCTTTTCCGACAATCGGAACAAGGTTGTTTAAAAGTTTTTCCGTAACTGTTGCGTTGAAAGGCGAAACAAAGTTTTCCAGAATTTTGCTGGAGGCGGTTGTTTTTGAACCTTTCATATTCATATTATCTTTCAGGGCAAGAGGAATTCCGGCAAGAAGCGGAAGGTCTTCTCCTTTTGCAATTTTTTCGTCAACTTTTTTTGCCGTTTCAAGTGCGGCTTCTTTTGTCAAAGAATTGAATGCACCGAGTTTTGCGTCCAGTTCTTCTATTCTTGCAAATGCAGCGTTGGTCAGTTCAACGGCTGAAATTTCTTTATTTTTTAAAGCTTTACTCTGTTCGGCTGCTGATTTTCTTAAAACCTCGTTCATATTTTCTCCTTAAAGCTATTGTTTTTCTAAGCCTGTTATTAAAAGATTCTTCTGTTTTTGTTTCTTGGCCGCTGTTCGGGCTTCAAAAGCCAAAGAACCTCTTTAAAAATAATATGACAAAAACATTGCTTTATCAAGTAAAGGTTTTAAAAAATTATAGTTATTTCTTAATTTCAACAGGAATTTTGTTCAGGTGGCAGAATGTTTTCAAAACAGCTTTTGCTTTTTGTATTTCCTGATGAACACTGTTGTTTTTGGTTGTTTTAACAATACTTGAAGCTTTTTCGTAAACTTTGGCGGCTGCTACAAGGTAATCTTTCTGGCGGCTTGATTTGATAAGCCCGAGTTCCTGAAAGTATCTTCCGTACTGAAGATACAGTCTTGAGAGTAAATCGTTCAAACCGTACTGGCGGGCTGTAATAATTGCATTTTCAAGGTGGATTTTTGTGCTTTCAAAATCCGAAAGTGCCAGTGTCGCTTTTGCCATCACAGACAAGAGAAGGATTGCAAAGAAATGGTTGTTGATTTTCGGGTTCTGTGCAACGTCAAGTGCCTGAGATGCAATATCAAGCGCCTGCTGGGGACCTTCAGTAATTATTGTTGCATCTGCTATCAAATACCACGTCAAAAGTGCTCCGAGTGCCATTTTTTCTTTAGAGAAATAAGAAATCTGGTCATTATAAATATCCATAGCTTGATTGGTCTGGTCGTTATTTCTGAAAATAATACCGAGCATGGTCTTAAGCATGTTTTTGGTGAAGTTGTCGCCGTTGTTGTTTGCAAA
>CALUTA010000154.1 GCA_944323585.1 Candidatus Gastranaerophilales bacterium | reverse complement strand
GCTATTTTCAGTTTTAAAATAAAGTCTTTTTTCTGTTCTGTCATGGTCACACCGCCCTTCAAAGGTCGCTTAGATGGATGAATTTTGTCGATTTTACTTGAAAATTACTGTTAAAATCTGTATGATAATTATACCATGTCTGAAAAACCGCTTTTTGATGAAATAAAAGAAAAATTAATCGCACAAAACAGAGAAGATGAAGATATTCAGCAAATTGAAAAAGCATATCTTTTTGCCAAAAAACTTCATGAAGGGCAATACAGAATATCCGAAGAACCTTATATTATTCATCCTGTAGAAGTTGCAAAGATTCTTGTTGACTTAAAAGTTGACACCCACACACTTATTGCGGCATTTTTACACGATATTCTCGAAGACACAGACACTAAGCCCGAAGAAATCAGAGAACTTTTCGGGGATGATGTGTTGACTCTTGTTCAGGGGGTTACAAAACTCGGCAAATTGCAGTTTAAATCTAACGAAGAGCGTCAGGCCGAGAATTTCCGCCGTTTGTTCATTGCAATGGCAAACGATATAAGAATTATTTTTCTGAAACTTGCAGACAGGCTTCACAATATGCGCACACTCAACTTTATGGCGCCGAATAAACAGCAGAAAATTGCACGTGAAACTCTTGATATATTTGCACCTCTTGCAAACCGCCTCGGTATCGGACGTATTAAAGCAGAACTTGAAGATCTTTCTCTAAGATACCTTGAACCTGACAAGTATTTTGAAATAGCCCAGCTTGTTTCTCAGACTAAAGCGGAAAGAGAATCTACTGTTAAACTTTTAATAGACAAAATCTCTCAAGACGTTAAAAAAAGCGGGATTAATGCTCAAATTACTGGCCGAGCCAAGCATTATTACAGCATTTACAGCAAAATGAAACGGCTGAATATCGCTTTTCATGATCTTTATGACATTACTGCGGTCCGCGTAATCGTTGACACAGAAAAAGAATGTTATGAAGTTCTGGGGCTTATACACTCACAATTCAAACCGATTCCGGGAAGATTCAAAGACTATATCGCAATGCCGAAAGGAAACATGTATCAGTCGCTTCACACTTCCGTAATCGGGCCAAGGTCAAAGCCGCTTGAAGTTCAAATCCGAACCTGGGAAATGCACGAAGTGGCGGAATATGGTGTTGCTGCACACTGGAGATACAAAGAAAAAGGTTCTCAAAAAGCCAACAACCCGACAGATATGCAATTCAGCTGGATGAGAAAAATGGCTGAATACGGCAAAGATATGACAAATGCCGAGGATTATGTAAATTCTGTTAAACTAGACCTTTTCTCCGATCAGGTTTTTGCATTCACCCCGAACGGAGATGTTCTGGACTTGCCGGTCAATGCAACACCTGTTGACTTTGCATACAGAATTCACTCGGATGTCGGACACAGAACTGTCGGGGCACTTATTAACGGACGCATTGCACAGCTTGATACAAAACTCAACAACGGCGATATTGTTGAAATTCTGACTTCAAAAACACAGGCGCCAAGACTTGACTGGCTTAATTTTGTCGTAACAAAGCAGGCTTCTTCAAAGATTAAGCAGTGGTTCAAGAAAAACAACAGAGAAGACCATATTGAAGTCGGAAAAGCAAACCTTGAACATGAATTGACAAAGGCAGTATTTGACGAATATGTAAAATCAGGCGAGTTTGATAAAGTTGCGCTTGCAATGAATTATCAATCGGCAGAAGATCTTTTTGCGGCTCTCGGGTACGGTGAAACAACTTTAAATAAGATCATAAACAAACTCAAAAAGCCCGAAAAGAAAACTATTGAAAACACTTTCCACTCCAGCAAACGCAAAAAATCAGAAAAAGACATTATCGGGCTTGAAGGGCTTATGTATTCTTTTGCAAGGTGCTGTTCACCGATTCCGGGAGAACCTATTGTCGGTGTCGTAACCCGTTCAAAAGGAGTTTCAGTACACAGAATAGACTGCAAAACTCTTGAAAATGTTCAACCTGAAAGAATGATGGATATTCGCTGGTCCGGTGATCATACAACCAAAACTTACAGCACAACAATCAGGGTTGAAACGGCTGAAAAGATAGGATTGCTGAAAGATATTGTTGCGGCCGTCTCTGACAACAACACAAATATCAATTACGCAAACGTAAAATCCAAAAACAACAAAATCGGTATTATTGAACTTGGCATTGAGTTGAATAACATTGACACCCTTAAAAAAGTTATCAACAGCATCCAGTCAATTCCGGATGTCTATAGTGTCAAGAGAATTCAAACGTCATATGCACATTCAGGCCAGCCACGCAAACCACAGAATAACAAACAGCGAAATTCTAAACAACGAAATAAAAAAAGTTAAAAAATTCCCCGCCTAACCGACGGGGAATTGAATTTATTCGGCTCCGTTTATGGCCTCATCATACTGAAGCCATTGCATAAGCATGTTATAATCGTTAAAATCATCTACTCTTTCGTCATGCACGGCATCTTCAGGATAGGTAATTCTAACTATTTTTTCTTCCTCATTCAGATGATAAATTACGACTCCCGTAAAGGTTTTGCCGTCTTTGTCCGTTAAAGTTTCACGGCGGAAGTAATCTGTTTTATAACCGTTTCCGTTATAGCGCATCATTTCTGAGTATTTTGCATCAGAACTATCAGTTGTATATTTATATTTTTCATAAGCACCTGCAAGATTATTTATACGTGTGACAACCTGACCGTTAGCATTGTATTGTTTACCGTCCAAACCTTCCTGTTTATTGTATGCAGCATCATTGTCGGGCACAAATGCATCAATTTCAGCCTGCGCTTTATCCGTCAAACCGCTAAAATCAAATGCTGTTGTTCCGTTTTTAGTAGCTTCCGATAATTTTGCATCAATTCTTTCTATTGCCGCAATCTTTGTCGGGTCTGTTTCTACGCTGTCGAGAAACTTTTGCATTTGTTCAGGTGTTTTAGTGTTGTTTCCCGTTTTTTCAGGAATCAAAACAGGCTTTGGAGCTTTGGTATCAGGCTTTTTAATAATACCTTCTCTTGCAAACAAATGTAATTCTTCAAAATCAATTTTGTTATCACCTTTCAACATTGCCTGCAAATCTTCATATGAAGGGATATTCACACCTGTAAACTCTTTTCCGACTTCTTTTTTAATCTCTTTATATATATCTTTTACGGCTTTTTCATACTCCTGTTTGCTTATATTAAGCTCTGCCTCATCAATTACACCGTCGGGTCTTTCATATCGATAATTTGATGTCTTAATCGTCTGGCCTTTCTTATCAAAAACAGAAAGGATAGCAAGACTTGCTAGATCCTCCTGGCTTAAGTCCTTATAAGAGGTGCCCACACTGTTAGTCTTAAGAAAATAATCCATTAACTGACTGATTTTAAATTTGTCCATTTGTTCTCTCCTTATATTACACTTCACTCGTTGTGTTTAAACTTTATGAATACAGCTTCAAGTTACGTTCCACTGTTTTCTCTATTATTGACTTGATGCTGTCATATTCTGTCTGAAGAGC
>CALUTA010000153.1 GCA_944323585.1 Candidatus Gastranaerophilales bacterium | reverse complement strand
ATAGTATTTTCAAGTGCTCAGGACATAACGGAACAAAAAGATCAAGTAGCAATAACAATAGCAGAAACAGAATACAATCAGACATTAAGAGAAATCGAAGCGAAAGACAAGGAATATGATACGCAAATCAAGAAACTGGATACTGAGCACAACGCATTGCAGACGGAATACGACAGTATCAAGAGTGTAATTGAGAAGAACGTCGAAAGAAGCTTTAAGATATTCTCATAATTAAAAAATAATAATAGATTCTTCGGTCGCAAACTCCCTCAGAATGACATAACTGTAATGAAAGTTATGGGGTAATTGCAAAAAAAGTTTAAAAGCCTGATTCAATTTTGAATCAGGCTTTTATGTACGAATGTGATTTTGTTACCTGCTGGTCTCGCAGGTGGGTGAGCGCCTTGACAAATCCGTTTCCCGCTGGCGATTTTAAAATCGGCGGGTATACTGCAATGTCATTGAGAGTCAACTCTCCCGTTTATAAAAAATGTAGGAACAAAATTGAACACTCGTACAGTAATCAGTATTATATCACATTTATTTTTAATCTTCAATAGTCAGACAGAAAAATTTAATACTTCATTGCAAGAGTTTCTGTAACCTGTTTTTCCGCAGCATCGCATTTTTTCATTGCGGCCTCGGCAGCGGTGTAATCCTCAACAGGTCCGGGTGGAACCATTGAGTCAGGTGTCGGAATATATTTGGGCTTTTCCGGCTGCGCAGCTTTAACCTCCTGAGTCTTCGGTGTTTCTGCCTGAACTTTGCATTCGGGTGATGGTATATAACTGTATGTTCTTACCGGCTTTTGCGCTGCTATTGAGTTGTGAGTTAATTTATCTGCCGCATTTCTAATGTTTCCTTGCTGCTGTGCGGGCATGTTAGCGGCAATTCCTGTGTTCAGAGTATTAGGAGCCTGCAAAGGCTGTGTATGCGGGGAAGTCTTTGCCTGATTTACATACTGGTTAATAAGGTTTGTTGAAGATTGAGGAATCCTTGGAGGCTGATTTTGTGTCTGCGCTGCTTTTATAAGTGCTGCCTGAAGTGCCTGCTGCTGTTCAGGTGTCATTTGAGGTTCTTTTGCTGTTTCTTCCTCTTTGCCTTCATCAAGAACTGATTTTGTCGGTTTCCCGAATATTGCGTGCGCACCTTTTGTGGTCAGTTTTGCAAGGAACGGTGAAATAATCGCAAGAGGTATTGCGATTCTTAACGGAACGCCTGCAAGGTTTCGGAAGAAGTTGCCTGATTTTCTGAGTAAATTCAGGTTCCACTTGGCATTTGATCTTCTTGCAAGAATTGTTTCGTTCCCAATGTTTATAAATCCGCCGATTTTCTTGAACAATTTCGTAATCGGATTTTTAACGTTAGCCTTGAGCATTTTCTTTAATTCGGCCTTGCGTTGTTTGTAAACGGTCTTGTCTGCAAGTTTGCCTGCCTTAACATCTGCATTGAATTTTTCTCTTGCCTCACGGAACGCTTTAACCTGTTCTGTTGTCATACCTGCATACTTCAAACCGCCGACTTTGTGCATTGCAATTATACCGAGCGGCATTGCCATAAAGTACGTAAAGTCGTTGACGAATCTTTCGGCTAAAGTCTTGCCTTTTTCGCCTTTCGGGGCTTTAAAGGTATGAATAAGCATATCAGCAAAGATCCCTGCCTGCATTGCAACTGCAATTTTGCCGCCCGCAAACCTGTTTGTACATCCTTCCAGAAGCCAGGCGAGGGCTTTGGGCAATGCTCTTCCGAGTGCTGTTGAATTTCCCTTGCCGAGTGCGGCTTTGTACTTGTTCAGGTATTCTTTGAACGAAACTTCACGCCCGAACAAATGGTACATAACCTTGCCGAATCCGCCGCCTTTTTTCCAGATGGAAAGCTTTATATCACCGTTTTTGGTTGCATTTTCAAGTGCCTGCATTACTTTTTCAGGATTTGCAAGTATATCTTTTTTTACTTTTTCGTATTCAGCAACGGAATTAAATCCAAGACGTTTGATTTTAATATTTCGTGCAAGTCGTTCCATTGCGTTAATATCATTGTGTTTTGCAAGCGTTTCCGGTTTTATCCCCAGAAGCTCCAGCTCTTTTTTCTGCATCAAAAGCTGTTTTTCAGAGAAATTTTTGCCTTTGAGTGATTTTCTGAAAGCGTCAATGTCAGCCTGCTTCATCCCGTAACGCTCAAGTATCTGAGGATTTACATCTTTGCCGAAAAGCCAGGACAATTTATTAGTGTTGTGTCCTGCGGGTTTTAAATACTCATCAAACATCTGCTGCATGTCCATTGCAAGAAATCCGTGGACACCTTTGCCCGGTGTTTTGGCATAATGCCATTCAGGACTCGTTGAGTGGTTTGCAAGTGCATATGCAATACTATTTTTCTCGGTCATCCAGTGCCCGAGATCTTTAGCCTTAGTTCCTCCCTTGTTAAAGAGTTTGCCAAGCCACGTTCCGCTCCACGCATTTGCAACCCTGTCGCCGAATGCGCCGAGTTTGCCGAAAGCTGTTTTTTCATAGTCTTTTGCACAGCTTTTGTTAAAAACATCCATTCCCTGCGAAATGCCATACCAGATTGCAGCACCTGTTCCTGCGTAAACAAGCGGGTTGGTTTCTTCATCAGCTGAGGCTTTTACACGGTTAGCAATATAAGAGTTGTCCACTCCTTCTTTGATTTTTTCTCTGTCAATATTTACAGGCACCATTTGTCCGTTAACTGCCTGCATTGGTATATTGTATTGCTGTTGATTGTAATTGCTAACCATATTCCTAACCTACCAAACTCTTATACTAATATAAAAACAATTGTTTTTAGAAAATTGCCTTTTTATGGTCTATTGCGCAGAAAATGTAAAGAATTGTAACAACTAATTAAAAAACTGAAAATAAATAATTTGTATATACTTTATATATACATCAGATGAAATTAAAGAAGAGAGGCTAAGAATTATGGCAGTTGCAAATTTGAAAAAAATTGATGACAAGCTCAAAGATATGTATCAAGACAAAATTACAGCACCTGCTCCTCAGGCTTATGAAGACAGATCCGAAGTTTTGCTGGCGCAGATGAATTTTATCGCAATGGCAAACAAACAGGCTTTACACTTAATCTAAATAAAACAATACTTACTATAAACTTTAACTCCAATTAATTTTTCCCCTACAAATTTTGTACCTGATTTTTTCCCTAAAAAAAATCAGGTTTTTTTTTGGCACACGAAGTGTGCTTTTATACTTAGGGCAGATGTTAGTGAATGGCGCTTTTATTGGAATAGGAACTAAAGTTCAGTATTAGGCAGATGGCGCTTGTCGAAAGGTTGGTGGATGTTTTTTACGAAGTGTGCTTTTATACTTTGGGCAGATGTTAGTGAATGGTGCTTTTGTAAGAAAGTTTGTTTGCGGATAAATATTAAGTAATGTAACAATATTTCTGTACTATTAAATTTTGTCCAAAAAATTCCGACAAATAGTATAAAAAGGTCGAAAGGACGTAAAAAACCATGGGAATGTCAGCATCACAAGCGAGATTGTTATCAATAACGGCGCGATTAAATCACGTCGAACTTGA
>CALUTA010000152.1 GCA_944323585.1 Candidatus Gastranaerophilales bacterium | reverse complement strand
CAACAAAGCAAGTGCTGTTTGAGTGCGAAGCACGAGTTCACTTGCTTTATGTGAAACGGTTACAATTGATTAGTGAGTGTAGCTCAGGTCGGGAGCTTCTTTGCGGTACTTTCTTGTCGGCACAAGAAAGTACCATCTTTCACTGCAACAGAAGCAAAGAAAGAACAATTTCAATCAATAATTTACAATTACTTTCTTTTGGTATAAGATTCTGGGTATAGAGATTAAATTTTTAAGGACAAAAGAGGGAAATAAGAAATGCAGGTATCATTAAACTGGTTAAATGAATTTGTTGATTTGTCAGATATAGAAGTCGAACAAATAGCACACGAACTTACAATGAGCGGTCTGGAAGTAGAAGCGGTTGAAGAAGTTAAACCGAAATTTACAAACATCAGAACAGTAAAAATCGAAAAAATCGACAACCATCCGAATTCCGATCACCTTCACCTTGTAACAGTAAACACAGGCTCAGGATTGAAAACAGTTGTCTGCGGCGCGCAAAATATTAAAGAAGGACAGATTGTACCTTACGCAAGTGTCGGAAGCCAGGTTCTGGACAGAAAAACCGGTGAAATGTTTACACTCACTCCTGCCGTTATAAGAGGTGTCGAATCTCAGGGGATGCTTTGCTCTGATGATGAACTCGGTGTTGCAGAAAGAGGTTATCAGGAAGAAGACGGAATTTTGATACTTAACAGAATTTTCCCTTCGGTAACCGTCGGAGAAGACGTTGAAAAAGTTTTGGGATTTGAAGAAGATTACATACTTGACGTTGCACCGACCGCAAACAGAGGTGATCAAATGTCCGTAATTGGTGTTGCAAGAGAATTGAGCGCAATCTTCAACAAACCTCTTAAAATAAACAAAATCGAATGCACAAGAGATCTTTCAACCGACAAATTTAAAGTTGAAATTATAGATGAGGATGTTTGCAAATACTATTCACTGGGGATTTTGAAAAACATTAAAATCAAGCCGTCGCCTGATTGGATGCAAAAAAGACTGATTGCATCAGGTGTCCGTGCAATTAATAACGTTGTAGATATTACAAACTACGTTATGCTTGAATACGGCACACCTTTCCACGCTTTTGACCTGAATAAACTTGACGGATATCTTTGCATAAGACGCGCAAAAGAAGGCGAAACTATTGTAACGCTTGACGGAGTTGAAAGAAACCTTACCCGTGACACGGTTTTGATTGCCGACAGAAATAAAGGTGTTTGTATTGCAGGTGTTTTCGGCGGAGAAAACTCAGAAATCGACGACAACACAACTGCAATTGCGCTTGAAGCGGCATATTTTCCGCCTGCAAGCAACCGCAAAAACTCCCACAGCGTCGGTTACAAAAGCGAAGCCTGCTCTAGATTTGAAAGAGGCGTTGATATTGAGGCAATAAAACCTGCCCTGATGCGTGCTATGCAGTTGATGGCAGAACTTGCTGATGCACAAATCGAAGGAGTTGTTGAAACAGGTAAAAACAAACTTGAACCGATTGAAATCACATTAAGATACAACCAGTTGAAAAGAATTCTCGGAGTTGAAATTGCACCTGAAAGATGCATCAATATTCTTGAAAACCTCGGGTTCAAAAAACTCGGCGGAAACGAAATTGCTGCAAAATTTCTTGTTCCATCTTTCCGTGCTTACGACGTAACCCGTGAAATAGATTTGATTGAAGAAATCGCAAGGATTAACGGTTATGACAAGATTTCACCGACGCTTCCGCAGAAAGTTCAGCTTCCGGAAATCACTCTGGAAGAAAAAATTATCAATAAAGTTCATGAAATTATGCTTTCCTGCGGCCTGAACGAAATCCAGACAAGTTCTCTTATCGGAAAACCGTTATTAGACAGGTTTATGATTCCATACGACGAATCAAAAGCCGTCTGCGTAGAACATCCGGCAAGCGAAGACTACACAATGCTAAGACAAACCCTTGCCGCAAATATGTTAAACGTATTGAAATACAACTTTGACAACGGACAGAAAAACATCTGGAATTACGAAATCGGAAAAACTTACTATCAGGTTTCGGCACCTGACGAAAAAAATTCAGGTGTAAAAGAAACTAAAACCCTTGAAGGCATTATCACCGGAGATATTCAGAATTCACTCTGGCAGCATTCTGGAGAAGTAGATTTTTATACTGTCAAAGGAATTATGGAAAAACTATTTGAAGAATTGGAGATTTCAAAACGCATAAAACTCCAGCCTCTGGAAAAAACAGAACTTGCTAAAACACACGCAATTCTTCATCCGTACAAGACTGCCGTCATCACGCTTCTTGGCAAAACTCCCACGACAATCGGATACTTCGGACAGCTTCACCCTGTATTGAAAGACAAACTGAAACTTAATCAGGATGCGTTTATTTTCAAACTTGACCTTGATGAAGTTATTTCAATTGTCAAAGAAAAAACACCGAGATACAAAAAGCTTCCGCAATTCCCTGAAGTCAGAAGAGATTTAGCATTTGTAATCAATCAGGACGTAACTTTTGACGAAATCCAGAAGGTTATAAAAGGCTCTGTCCAGCAAAACATTTTCAAAGGCAGTGAAGTTTTTGATGTTTATCAGGGCGGACACATTCAGGAAGGATACAAAAGTGTTGCTTTCCGTATTAAAATGCAGGATGAGAACTCAACACTTACGGATGAAGTTATCGAAAAACAAATGAATTCCGTACGTGACAAACTCAAAAAGACTTATGCTGACATAAGTTTCAGGGAGTAAAACTTGATGATAAAAAAAATTCTTATATCAATATGTACGGCAATATTTATAACATTGCCTGCGTTTTGCAAAGATGTAATCCCGTCTTACAGCACAACTCTGCACACAAAAACCTACGGATTTTATCAGGTTGGAACACCTGTAATTTTACATCAGGAACCTGATGAAAAATCGGAAGTTGTACAGACAATCAACTGGACATCTGACAGTTTAACTCCGCAAGAATTGTCATTTGATGATGTTTTTACGGTTTTTATCGGCTCAAAACAGCTTGCCCTGATGGCGGTAGATGACGAAACCGAAGACTGGGTAAAACTGATTTACGACAACAAAAACAACAAAAGCGGCTGGATGAAAAAAGATGATCCGTATAAATTTATGACGTGGATAAATTTTTACAACACATACGGCAGAAAATACGGATTGAAAATACTCAAAGACGCACCTGAAAACACCTATAAGCTGTATTCAGACACTGACGAAACCTCACAGGTTGTTGCGCACATCAATCATCCGCAATACATAAAATTGAATGTTCTTCGTGGAAACTGGGCGCTGGTATCAGTTGTTGATCTGGATAAAACCCCAAAAACAGGCTACATCCGCTGGAGAGGCGACGACGGTGCTAAGTATGTATTTCCTGCTGTCAGGTAAAATTGACGAAGGAATTATGTTTGCTCTTAAATAAACAAACCCGGACGGGTAAATCTCCGTCCGGTTTTTGTCTGTATTTAGTTTTTATTTCTGTCATTGCGAGCGGAGCGAAGCAATCCAGCCTTTTTCTCTCCCTCTCCCTGATGACGGGAGAGGGTTGAATTTCTTAATGAGCATAGCGAAT
>CALUTA010000151.1 GCA_944323585.1 Candidatus Gastranaerophilales bacterium | reverse complement strand
GAGCAAATAATCGTGAGAGTCAGCTTACCAAACATGCTACCGTTGTCTAAACAAAAAAACTGGGCGATACGTGACTCCCCTGCATCGTAGGCGAGGAACTCGAGCTGTACGAGGCAGGATGCCCTTTAGGGTAGAACACGGATTATTTGCGACAGCAGAGCAAATAATCGTGAGAGTCAGCTTACCAAACATGCTACCGTTGTCTAAACAAAAAAACTGGGCGATACGTGACTCGAACACGTGACCCTCACAACGTCAATGTGATGCGCTACCAACTGCGCTAATCGCCCATAATTTAAAAGTTTCGATGCGCTACCCCTCTCACAAACGATACTTAATCGTTTGTTCGGCAGAGTGCTAATCGCCCTTAGTTTTTATTTGATTTTCAAGAGTTTTGAGCTTGCTGGTAGCTTGCGCTACCTTCCCTCCTTCTTTTCGATACTTAATCGAAAAGCGGAGTCCTTGCTAATCGCCCATAATTTAAAAGTTTCGATGCGCTACCCCTCTCACAAACGATACTTAATCGTTTGTTCGGCAGAGTGCTAATCGCCCTTAGTTTTTATTTGATTTTCAAGAGTTTTGAGCTTGCTGGTAGCTTGCGCTACCTTCCCTCCTTCTTTTCGATACTTAATCGAAAAGTAAGAACCTCTGTTTACTTATTCACCTTTTTGCTGAAGTGCGACATCAATTTTCCAAAACCATTGCGCATTTTTACAAAAGGATTAGATGTATTTTGTTTTTCCTTGCTTACAAAAGAATCTGTCTGGTTATAATTTTTGACTACCGGTTTTCCATATTTTACGCTGTTCGGAACTTCCAGCTTTGCAGTTTTTAATGCCTTGTCTATAGTTGAAACAGGATTGTCAGATATACCAAAAATTTTACCCATAATTTAACCTCTTTTTATAAGCTATGAATTTATAATACGGAACACACAATCCTATGTCAAGATTATTGTTCACCCTTTTGTTTTGCACAGAAAAAAGCTATTATACAGCCTATAACAGCTGCAACCGGCAGTATAAGCCACCAGAGCCAATTTTTATTGACAACTTTATTCTTATTTAATTCAGGAACAGTGCCAAAATGTTCTACTTTTTGTTTTTCTACAGCACCTGCTGCATCAGCCATTAAATACGCACCTCTGAGAATTCCGTTTTCATATTCTCCGGATTCAAAATATGGCAAAACATTTTTATCTATAATATTTTCAAGTTGTTTCGGCTTTATTTCACCTACCAGCCCGTCGCCCAGAACAATCTGTAGCTGGCGTTCGGCAATAGCTATTACAAATACAATACCGTTTTTCTTTGTATCATCACCAATTTTATATTCATTCATCACTGCAGTTGCAAGTTCTTCAATTTTTTGACCTTTGAGCGTACTCAATGTTACAATTGCAATTGCGGCCTTTGTTTTTTTATTCAAATCATGCAATGTATAATTTAGATTGTCTAAAGAGTCTTTAGACAAAATGTTTGCTTCGTCAGCTATATACCCGTTAAAATCGACATCTACCGCAAAAGCCGAGCCTGCAAACAATCCCAATATCATCAACGCTGAAATCAAAACTCTTTTAAGCATGCAATTTCCCCTTCATCACTTCAAAATTAAAAAAGGCGACACCCAGATTCGAACTGGGGGATAAGAGCTTTGCAGGCTCCTGCCTTACCACTTGGCCATGTCGCCGTTCCTCGTTCCTTTATGATAAAAAAGACATAACTTATTGTCAAGATACACTAACGTTAAGTGAGTTTTACGGTTTCAAATATCTTTCTACATACTGAACATCACCGTTCTCTAAGACTGTTTTTTGAGCAACAGCAGGATGTACAGACTTGCCAAGTTCTGTAACTGGAAATTTGGATTTTCTTCCTGCCTTTGATTCAACTATCTTTATTGAAGGTCCATCTGAAAATACTATCTTGTTCGCATATTCTTCAATTTTTTTAGTATTTGAATTATATAATCGTTCTTTTTGCAGAGTATGTCCGTCTAATCCATTCATAATAAATCTTTTTACCGACTTAAACAGCAAATATCCTGCTTCAAACGCCTGTCTTTTTGTTTCCTTAACCCTTTTTACGCTTCCCGTATTGATTACAACAAACGAATCTTCAGAAGTTCTGGAATATTTACGACTGCAGCTCAATGCAATAGCTTTATTCGACAATCTTTTCTGATATATTTGATCAGCTTTTATAACCTGCATATTCTTAATCTCAAGATTCGCTTTTCTGCCGACTGGCGTAAGTGCATTCATAAATTTTACAAAACCATCAACTTTTACTGTACTCATAATTTATATAATCTCCTTTTAATAATCGGGGTAATATTATTTCTTCAAAATGTCTGTGTTATAAAATTAGTTATTTTATAATAAAAAAAACATTTAATAACGTCAAGCTATAAAGTGAACTCAATAAAAACAGATTTTATGTTTAACTAAAAAAGAACCGCTTTAGAAAAGCGGTTCTTTCAGCTTATTAAATTATTCAAAAGCTTATTTATTAGTGTTGTAATCTCTTACAATACCGTTAAATGCGTCTTTGTAAATTGCTTTGATATCTTCCATCAACGGATAAGCCGGGTTTGCACCTGTGCACTGGTCATCAAATGCAAGCTCAACCATTTCATCTAACTTAGCATTGAAGTCAGCTTCTGTAACACCGAAGTCTTTAATTGAATTCGGCAGGTTAACAGCTTTCATCAACTTGTCGATAGCGTCAATCAACAATTGAACTTTTTCGTCGTCATTCTTTCCGCCCAGGCCCAATTCATCAGCAATTTGTGCATATTTTGCTTTTGCGTTCGGGAATTTGTATTGCGGGAAGATACATTGTTTTTTCGGGCAATCTGTTGCGTTGTATTTGATTACCTGTCTGATTAACAATGCGTTAGCTACACCGTGAGGTACATTAAACATTGCACCAAGTTTGTGAGCCATTGAGTGGCACAAACCTAAGAATGCGTTTGCAAATGCCATACCTGCAATTGTTGCGGCATAGTGCATTTTTTCTCTTGCTACAGGGTCGTTTGCACCTTCAGACCAAGATCTTTCAAGATATCTGAATACAAGTTTTGTAGCTTCTAATGCATTTGAATTTGTGAAGTTTGTAGCCATTGAAGATACATAAGCTTCGATTGAGTGAACTAAAGCATCAATACCAGATGCTGCTGTTAAACCTTTCGGCATACCATCTACAAAGTTCGGATCGATAATTGCCATATTCGGTGTCAATGCGTAATCTGCGATTGCGTATTTTACGTGAGTTTCGTCATCAGTAATAATCGCAAACGGAGTTACTTCCGAACCTGTACCTGAAGTTGTCGGGATTGCAACCATTGTTGCTTTTTTGCCCAATTCAGGGATACGGCAGATTCTCTTTCTGATATCCATAAATCTCATAGAGATATCTTCAAATACTGTATCAGGCTGTTCATACATCAACCACATAATTTTTGCCGCATCCATCGGAGAGCCGCCGCCCAATGAAATAATTACATCAGGTTCATAAGGTCTGATGATATCCATTGCCTGATTGATTGTTGATAATGTCGGATCCGGTTTTACATCAAAGAAGATTTGATG
>CALUTA010000150.1 GCA_944323585.1 Candidatus Gastranaerophilales bacterium | reverse complement strand
ACGGATTCGTAATCATCAGGTTTGCGGACAATTATCTGTTTGAATACGGTTAAAGCTGCATCATATTGTTCAAGTTTTTCAAGAATTGTCCCTAAATTATAGTATGCATCTATATAATTAGGTTCAAGCGCCACAGCTTTTTTGAAGGCTTCCATAGAGCGTTCAAATTCACCCTGTTTGTAATATTCCACCCCTTGATTATAAATAAGTTTAGCATCATTGCCCGGCTCATCAGCAATTGCCGGAATATTTAAAATCAACATTAACAGTAATAAAACAGCGCTCTTTTTTATCATATGCAATATTAAAGCTCTCTTCTTTGTAAAATATAAGGCGCCGTACGCACACGGCGCCTTTAATAAATACATCATAACAGATTATTCAATATTTGACAACTCGTCAATAACATCCTGATGTTTTTCTGCAAAATCCTTGCCTCTGGCGATAATTGCAAGTTTAAGAATTTTTGCAAGATTAATAGGAGTGAGATCTTTAAAGTTGTCGGGAAGTCTGAGGCTCCAGTTTTCGTCGCCTGAGGTTCCGGGTCTGTTGTAGACGTCGTAGATATTGAAGAAATCCGTAAAGAATATCTGAATATTTTCCGCTTTAGAAGCAAAGATTTCAACGAGTTTTGTTTGTTTAAGGAACTCTGCATCTTTGGTCATCTGCGTAATAATATCGTCTTTGTTATCACAGTCTGCAAAGAGGTCTTCCACAAGGTTTTTAACGTGCAGATAGCCTTCGTGAGTATTAATCATAGAATTAGCCCACATAGCGATAGGCTCGTTGTCGTGGGTTCCGACCATAGCCCAGCAGCAAGGGTCAATATTGCAGCATCTGTATGGGTGTTCGGGCTTTTCGGGAACAACAAACTGTGTGAGGCGCATTCCCTGAAGTCCGTATTCTTTCATAACAGCAGCAACCGGATTAGTTAAAGTTCCAAGGTCTTCACAAACTATTGCATCTTTATCAAGTCCTTCTTCTTCAGCGGCTGCAATAACAATTTTTTCAATGAGTCTTCCGTAAAGATGGATTTGCTCTTTAGAAAGCGTTTTCACACGTTTTTCTTTGTCGGCTTCGAGTTCAGGATCGAGGTCTTCCAGCCTTGCGATTGCATATTTTTTAAGTTCTGGGTGTTCCGGAGAAGAGTATAATCTTCCTGCACCCTGTTCTATTTTAGGCTTTTTGCCTGCTTTGTAAACCCACGGGTCAATAAGCCCTACGATATGGTCAATACGAACACCGCCCGGGTTTTCTTTGAACATTTTTTTGTAAAGGTTTTTGAGTAAAATTCCGCCTTCGTCTAAAGATCCGTCTTCATTGTACATTCTGTCAGGGTTCATAACAGGGAATCCCCAGGCCTGACCGTCTTTAGAGAAATAGTCCGGAGGGCATCCGAGCATCCAGCCGTCAAGGAATAATGACTGATAAGCCCACGTGTCACGGTCTGAGAATGCCACCTGACGGTCTGCAATCATTTTAATGCCGACATTTTGGGCATATTCTCTTGTCTTTTCGTTTTGTTTGTTCAGAACAAATTGGATAAATTTATATTGTTCTATGGTATCAGAGTATTTTTTAGAAATTTCATTTATACGTTTTGCGTATTCAATTTTTTCTTCATTAGATTTCGGGTTGAAAAGGTTTTTGTCTGTTTCGGAATTCCACAGAGGCCAGTAGTCGTTGCCATGCTCAATGGAAAGTGCTTCATAAAGGCTGTCTTTATCAAGCCAGTAATCGTTTTCAAGCTTGTAGCTTTCAAATTCTTTTTTCAAAGCGGAGCTTCCGTTTGTTTTAAAGTTTTTCCATGCTTCTTCAAGCGCTTCGTTTTGACATTTGTAAATATAAGAATAGGCTGTTTTATTGGTATTTTTGTTAGGGTTGCCTTCAACGATTGAGTTGTAGGTTTCTACTGACAGAATTTTGTTCCACTCGGGAGTTGTGAGCTGTTTAAGATCAATAAACAGCGGGTTGCCTGAAAAAATTGTGCCTGTGTAAGGCGAAGAATCACAACTTTTTGTTTTGCCTGCAGGCCCGAGCTGGATTGCGTTGAAAATTCCTTTAGCAAAGTCAATAACTTCTTTACCGCCGTTAGAATTGATTGTGCCGAATCCTGTGTTTTCGCCTTGAGCAGACGGAAAACTTCCGCTGTGGATAATGAATGCAAAATTCTTTTTATCAAGAGTTTTAAGTGCTTTTTGAATAACGTCAGTATAATTAAGCGTACAAACCATAAATTTTCTCCCTCTTCCCTAATACACAACTAGATGGTATCATAAGCAGTTTTTTTTTACAACATGTGAGTGAGGGGCTTTCCCATTCGCTCAAAAATATTACGAATTATTAAAAACTAATACTAAAGTATTAAGTCCGCAGAATTAGAAGTTCACAGGCTGAAATATAGAATTCAGGCGAAAAAGAGGCATAAAAAAAGCCCCCAAAAAAATAGTAAAAATGTAACAATTCAAGCCCTCATACGTTTAGAGGACTTGACAATATCTGAAACAGGATATAAAATGTGTTTATAACAAATAGTTTTCAAGATACCTGCACCGGATGGGTTTACCTGATTAACGAGGGTTAAGAGGTGAAAAAGATGATGCAAATGGGCGCAGGGCGAAATATTTGTACATAGTTGGTTTTCGGACTGAAAACGTGAAGTCCGGAGGTTATTTGGACGCACTGCATACGGTGAGGTATGAGGAGATGCGGTGAATGTCCACAGTAAAAAAGAAAGGTGAGAATTATGACAAAATTCAAAGGTTTTACTCTTGCTGAAGTGTTAATCACTTTGGGTATTATCGGTGTAGTTGCCGCAATGACAATGCCGACATTGATTAACTCAACACAGGGTGCACAGTACAAAACAGCATTTAAAAAATCATTAACAGTTCTTTCACAGGCTGTTGTAATGAACATTGCACTGAACGACTATGACCTGTCTCAGGTTGTTGCAGGTACTAATACCGCAGCAGAAAAACAAGAATCATCTCCCGGTGCAGGTGACGGAGCTGCGGCTACAACACTTGGCGGTGCACAGTCACTTTATGACTTGTTCAGTAATCGTTTAAACATTGTAAGAACTGCTTCAAAAGGCGATTTTAACGCTACCGCAGGAAGTGCTGATCAATGGATTATTGTTAGTGATACTGATGGTGCTGATCGTACAGCATTTACAGGAGAACATGGTAATACAAATAAATTTCCAACATTCACAGCAGGTACAAGTACTTGGACTAGCGATGCCACATTTTTATTTATGAATGATGGTATTACATTTATTTTTGATAACACACAGTCAAACTGTATTCAGGCAGATGACAGAATTGGTGTAGGTAATGACAACTACTGCTATGGCTTTATAGATGTAAACGGACAGAAAGCTCCAAACCGTGTTGTTCAGTGTGATCCGGACTCAAAAAGTGAAGAAGCTGTAACTGATACAACAACTTGTACAGTATCAAGTCCAACAGACATCTACCCGATTGCTATGTACAACCAGTCAGTAATTCCTGCAACTCCTGCAGCAAGAGCTGTATTGTACAACAAATAATAACATTGCATAATAAGTATATTGCGTAAATACCTCGCAATATAAGTTACATCAAACACCGCAGTTTCTTTTCCAGGAGATT
>CALUTA010000149.1 GCA_944323585.1 Candidatus Gastranaerophilales bacterium | reverse complement strand
GTTCTTCTTGCAACCGTAATGACTCTGAACGGACTGAGTCTGAAGTCTGAAATTACGGTTATGAGAGCCTGCGGTATCGGCTTAAACAGAATTGCAAAACCGATTTTTATTTTTGCGGTCGTAATGTCCATTTTCAGCTTTTTTATCAACGAAACAATCGTGCCTGTAATGACCAAACAGTCAAAAGATTTGGCGCTGTGGGCACTCGGGCAGAAGAATATTCCTAACGGCAAACAGAATTTTGTATTTAAAGAACTTAGTGACAACGGGGTTTTGAAACGATTGTTCTATGTCGGATACTGCGAGGATAAAGTTCTTCACGATATAACGGTTTTGGATTCGTCAAAAGAAGGTACAATTCAAATACTTCAGGCAGAAGAGGGCAAAACAAGTCCGGAGGGGTGGAATTTCCAGAAAGGTGCTGTTTACACTGTTGACGATGCCGGAAAAATTTTAAACACAGCTTTGTTTGAAGATTCGGTATTCAAATTCGGTATGGATTTAAGCAAGCAGATGAACAAAGACGTTGCAAAGGAAATGAATTTCCCGAAACTTGTCAAATATATAGGAGAGCACGGCGGACATCTTGAGGCAAAACAGAAAAATATTCTTGTAATTGAGCTTTATGACAAACTTGCGCTTCCTTTGACTACAATTGCGCTTGTTCTTATCGGAGTTCCGCTTGCGATAACCCCGCCGAGAGTCAGATATAACAGAGGTTTCCTGTTCAGTATTTTGATAATCTTTGCATACTATCTGATACGTGCGCTTTCGATCTCGTTTGGAGAAGCAGGAACTCTGCCGGCATTTTTCGCCGCCTGGATGCCGAATATTGTATTGACAATTGTCGGCGCATTACTTTACTATAAAAAAGTTTACACAATAGAATAAAAACGCAAAAAATATTTTGTCCGGTTTTTAGGATAATCACATATGAACGAAAACTTTTTCCATGGAAACAACAAAAGACTAAACGACTACGACTTAAACATCCTCAATGACAAAACACTGAAAGATGTTGATGATGAGTCGCTTCGTCTTGAGCTTTTGATACGGGAAAAAGAAGAAGAGCTTGAAAATATAAATTCAAAGATTAAAGGCAGGGAAGTCCTCGGCAAGCTTCTTGACGTAATGGAATTAAAAATCATGGCAAAACAGCTTGAAAATGAGATAACCGAACTCAAAGAAGAATTTGCTAAAAACAATTTCAAGATGCGCCTGAAAACACAGACACAAAAATCAAAGAAAAAAGTGCCGCTGTTAAGAAGAATTCAGCGTTTTGTCACCCGCAGGATTTTTGCAAAAATTTCAAAAAAATTCAAATCAATTGCAGATATCGGAGAATCCCTCGACACTCTGGAAAGCATTAACGAAAACGTGGATGAACTTATTGCAATGAAAGTTCCTTACGGGGAAACAAAGGCAAACTATGAAAAACTTACGGCCTATCTGTATCGTGCCAACAGAATTCACTCCGAAATCGCAAAGAAAATGAACAAGCTTTAATTGTATCGTAATTATCCCTTGACATACAGCGCTATTAGTCAGAAAGGATGAAGCCCTAATGAATCCGGATTTTTTGTACAAGCCATTTTGTCTTAGACGGTCATTCTGAATTTATTTCAGAATCCCCTTGAGATGCTGAAACAAGTTCAGCATGACAAAATGGCTCATTGTTATTTGTATGTATGTCAAGAAATAATTGTAATTTTTTTATAAAAATGTCATTCTGAGCGAAGCGAAGAATTTTCATATGTTTCGAATGACGGAAAAAGGTGAAAAATCTCCTAACCCTTCAGCGCGTCAGTTGATAATTCCGAAAAAATTTGCCCGTACGTATTTTTGTTGTAAAATATCAGTGTTAAAGTACATTTTTTAAACAGAAGGAAGAGAATATGAAAACACTTTCACCTTTGCAGATCGAAAGATTGAAGTATCAACCGAAACTTCCGGCAACACTGGCTCTCGGGATTAACAGCCTTGAGCTTGTTGAGGGAGAACCTACTCAATCAGTAAGAGATCAGGAACAGATTAAAAACTTATTCAAAAACACTTACGGCAAACCGGTCGTAACTTTCAGAAACTCTATTTCTATGTCAGTGTCTGAACAAAAAAATGTCGGTGTAATACTTTCCGGCGGACAGGCACCCGGAGGCCATAACGTAATCGCAGGTCTTTATGATGCTTTGAAACAGGCAAATTCAGCTAATAAACTTTACGGTTTCCTTGGCGGCCCTTCAGGTATCATTGACGGAAAATATGTTGAATTTACTGATGAATTTATTGACAGTTACAGAAACACAGGCGGTTTTGACATCATCGGATCAGGCAGAACCAAACTTGAAACAGAAGAACAATTCCAAAAATCTCTGGAAGTTTGCAAAAAGTTGAACATAACAGCTGTTGTAATTATCGGCGGTGACGACTCAAACACAAACGCAGCACTTCTGGCAGAATGGTTTGTAAAAAATAATACAGGTATTCAGGTTATCGGCTGTCCGAAAACTATCGACGGCGACTTGAAAAATGATCAAATCGAAATTTCTTTCGGATTTGATACCGCAACAAAAACTTATGCTGAATTAATCGGCAACATTCAGCGTGACGCAAATTCAGCTAAAAAATACTGGCACTTTGTTAAAATTATGGGCAGAAGCGCATCTCACGTTGCTCTTGAAGCTGCTCTTCAAACTCAGCCGAATATCACAATGATTTCCGAAGAAGTTGAAGCAAAGAAAATGTCGCTTGAACAAATCGTAAATTATATGTGTGATATCATTGTAAGACGTGCAAATAAAGGTAAAAATTTCGGTATTGCAATTATTCCGGAAGGTTTGATTGAATTTATTCCTGAAATGAAATCAATGATTGCAAACCTGAATGATATTATGGCAACACTTGAAAATGATCCTGACTTTGTAAACGCAACTACAATCAGAGAAAAATTTGACATTGTTGAAAACAGATTAAACCCTGAAAATGCAAAAGTTTACAATTCACTCCCTGTATTGATTAAAGGCCAGCTTCTTGCAGACCGTGACCCTCACGGCAACGTTCAGGTTTCCAAAATCGAAACAGAAAAATTGTTAATCGAAATGATTGAAACAAGACTTGACGAATTGAAATCACAGGGCGAATATATCGGCAAATTCTCAGCACAGTCACACTTCTTCGGCTATGAAGGAAGATGTGCATTCCCGTCAAACTTTGATGCTGATTACTGCTATTCATTAGGCTTCAATGCATTTGCCTTAATCAACTTCGGCTTGACAGGATACCTTTCATCAGTCAGAAACCTTACACAGCCGGCAGACGAATGGGTAGCAGGCGGTGTGCCTTTGACAATGATGATGAATATGGAAAAACGTCACGGCGAAATGAAGCCTGTAATCCAGAAGGCTCTTGTTGAACTTGACGGGCCCGTATTCAAACAGCTTGAAGAAAACAGAGAAGACTGGGCAATGAATGACAGATATTTATTCCCCGGAGCAATCCAATACTTTGGACCTTCATGCGTATGCGATATTACGACCTGCACTCTTCAGCTTGAAAGAGGAAAAGCACTGGTTAATGCGTAATTGATGCAGGTATAACAGATTAGAGGCGCCGGCCGTTCAGGCCGGCGCCTTTGTTATATGAGAACGAAATTATCCATTGATGTGCGGAACGCTTATTAGATT
>CALUTA010000148.1 GCA_944323585.1 Candidatus Gastranaerophilales bacterium | reverse complement strand
AATTTGCTATATAAGTCCCTAAAATCTACTCTTGTAATTGATTTATGTTCCTGCTAAAATCCTGTTATAGTACGAAATATAAAGAAGGGATTATTATGACAAAACGAGTTTTATTGTGTATTATGGACGGCTGGGGCATAAGCAAATCACACCCCGAATATGATGCAACCAAAATAGCAAACCCTGTTCATGTAAATGAACTTGAAAAAGAAGGCAAGTTTATAAAAATTCATGCTGACGGCGAATATGTAGGACTTCCGGCAGGCCAGATGGGAAACAGCGAAGTCGGACACCTTAACCTCGGTGCGGGCAGAATTGTTTATCAGGAACTTTCTAAAATTAATAATGCTATCAAAAGCGGGGATTTCTTTAAGCGTGAAGCTTTCCTGAAAGCCATTGAGCATGTCAAGAAAAACGACAGTTCGCTTCACCTCTGGGGCCTTGCTTCTGACGGCGGTGTTCACTCTGCTTTAGGACATATTCTTGCATTGATTAAACTTGCGGCTGATAACGGGCTTAAAAAAGTTTATGTTCATGCATTTCTTGACGGACGTGACACTCCTCCGCAGAGTGCTATGACTTTCTTAAAGCCTATTGAGGACGAGTTGAAAAAATACGGACTTCCTCCGATTGCAACAATTAGCGGAAGATATTACGCAATGGATCGTGACAACCGCTGGGACAGAATTGAAAAAGCATACAATGCTTTGCTCCTCGGTGAAGGCGAAAAGGCATCTTCAGCTGAAGAAGCCGTTAAGCTGTCTTATGAAAAAGGCAACAATGACGAGTTTGTTCTTCCGACTGTCATCGGCGGGGCTGAAACCAGAGTAAATGATAATGATGCCGTTATTTTCTGGAACTTCAGACCAGACAGAGCAAGAGAAATTACAAAAGCAATAAATTTTGAAAATTTTGACGGATTTAACAGAAAAGCAGTCAGAAAAAATATTTGTTACGTTTGCATGACTCAATACGATGAAACCTTCACGTATCCTGTTGCTTTCGGTAAAGAACATATGAAAAATATTCTCGGCGATGTTCTTGAAGCAAACGGCATTAAGCAGTTCAGAACAGCAGAAACCGAAAAATATGCTCACGTTACATTCTTCTTCAACGGCGGTGTTGAGGAACCTCAGCCTCACGAAACAAGAGTTCTGGTTGCTTCCCCGAAAGTTGCAACGTATGATCTTCAGCCTGAAATGAGTGCTAGAGAAGTTTGTGACAATGTTCTGAAAGCAATTGACAATCCGGAATACGGCTTTATTCTCGTAAACTTTGCAAATCCGGATATGGTAGGCCATACAGGTGTATTAGAGGCGGCCGTTAAAGCTGACAAAGTCGTTGACGAGTGTGTGGGCAAAATTGCCGAAGCTTGCAAAAAGCATGATGTAATTATGCTTTTGACAGCAGACCACGGAAATTCAGAAGTTATGGTAAACTATGAAACCGGAAAACCGATGACGGCTCATACGACAAACGAAGTTCCGTTTGTGTTGATTAATGCTCCGAAAGAAATCGAACTTAAAGAAACCGGTGCATTATGCAACGTTGCTCCGACAATTCTTGATCTGTTCGGAATTGCAAAACCGGCAGAAATGGATGCGGAATCGTTAATTAAGTAATTTGTTTCCGGCAGTTAAGTTTTTGCTTTCCTGCCGGAATTTTTAAGATAGCAGACAGTTTGGATGAAATATGGCAGATAACAAGACTTTTGATATAGATTTTTCTTTTAAAAAGAATAACATTGATGAATTATTTTTTAACCTTTCGGAAAATCCTGACGGGTTTAAAAATAAGGATTTCCGCTATACGCTCAGTCTTATTTACCAGACTGTGGAAGATGAGTTTAAGGATGTTTTCTTAAGCCCCTACACTCCTGCCAGAAATACAAACTTTTTTCTTGTAAATGAAAACGGCAAGCTGTCATTTTTTGTCACACCGACAAATAACTTTGAATATTATCTTAAATCTAAAGGTTCTTTATTCAAATTTCGCTCGCAGGTTCTCGGTGATTCTGTCGGATATCCGATGAGTCTTGACCTTGTAATGGATTATTTCGGCGGGTTCGGCGACGTGGTTGATCTTGATGCCGTTACACCGACCTTTATCTATATGAACAACCTCACGCATTTTGTGATGAAGTTGATTGAAAAGCTATACTTTATTCCGACTGTCAAAACACGGGGGTCGATGTTCAGAATCGTTTATGAACCGATAATTTCGAACCAGCAGCTTGCAAGGTTTATAAATGTTTTTGAAGAGAATATTCCTGAAAACCTTTTTATCAAAGGCGAAAAACCTAAAGATTTTGTAAGAGATTTTATCTACAATTACATGAATTATGTAATATATAAATTCCTCGGAATTAAGGCATACAAGTTTAAGGATGTAAAATCCGGAACTTATATGATTAAGGATCTTGAACAGAGATCTCAGATGAAGGGGATGGATATTGCCGAAAACTTCTCCCAGTGGTTTGATGAGCTTTATCTGGGCAAATATGATGTTATCCCGTTCTTCAAAATTGATAAGATTGAAGGGGATGATGAACTGTTCCGTTTGAAAGTTCATATCAAAAACCGCAAAACAGGCGAAAGTGTTCTTGTTGATGATTTATATACAAAAGACAAAATTTTTGATGCAAATTCTGCGGATATTTCGCGTATTGTGGAGAAGCAGTTGAATTATGCCATCCGCTATATGCCTGAACTTGAAGAACTTTTTGAAGATGAAACAAAACTGGCTCTGGATTTGAATCTCAATGAGGTTTACAAA
The DNA here is from genome assembly GCA_944323585.1 of Candidatus Gastranaerophilales bacterium. Taxonomy (GTDB): domain Bacteria; phylum Cyanobacteriota; class Vampirovibrionia; order Gastranaerophilales; family Gastranaerophilaceae; genus Scatenecus. The sequence continues at coordinate 971 of CALUTA010000148.1, read as the reverse complement.
ATAATAACCCAGACTGCATATTATCTTCAGAAAGCGCAAATTGAGGTTATTCTGCCCAAAGAACTTGTGAATGTCGTTGTTCCCAGAGCCTCAATCAATGCCAAAGTTAAGGCTTCACGCTCCAAGGATCTGGCTGATATCTTCAACAACACTTCATCATCTAAAATTGCGCTGGATGATATTCTTGATTTTTCTTATGAAATTGCAATCGGGAACGAAAAAATTTCGCTTGAAGAATTTAACAAACTTGTTGAAAACAGCACTGGTCTTGTAAAATACAAAAATAAATATGTCTTAATTGACAAAGAAGAAAGCAAGAAGATTTTTGAACAGATTGCAAAGGCTAATCTGAAATCACTTTCGCGGATGGAATTGATTCACGCATCTATGTCGGGGCAATTATATCAGTATGATTTTGATTATGATTCAGCGTTTGCAAGAGTTATTCAGGATTTTACAAAGCCGGTTGATGTTGCACCTCCTGTTGATTTGAAAGGCGAACTCCGTCCGTACCAGATGACAGGTTTGAAGTGGCTCTGGACAAATATTTCAAAAGGCTTCGGTGTCTGTATGGCAGACGATATGGGCTTAGGTAAGACAATTCAGGTCATAAGCCTTATCTTAAAAATGAAAGAAGAAAAATCTCTTGACAAACCTGTTCTTGTTATTTGTCCGACAACCTTAATCGGAAACTGGATGAAGGAATTGCAGATGTTTGCGCCGTCGCTTGATGCAACTGTTTATCACGGTGCGGAAAGAAAACTTGACGTAAAACATGATGTAATTTTGACAACTTATGCGATAATGAGAATTGACGTTGAAGAATTGAAAAAACAGCAATGGGGAATGATTATTGTAGATGAAGCCCAGAATATCAAGAACCCTGATACTGCACAGACTCTTGCAATCAAGATGCTTAAGTCTGACGTAAAAGTCGCAATGACAGGTACTCCGGTTGAAAACAGGCTTAC
>CALUTA010000147.1 GCA_944323585.1 Candidatus Gastranaerophilales bacterium | reverse complement strand
CTGCCAGAACTTCCGCCAAAAACTTCTGGACAATTGCGTTTTCATCATATTTGTCCATACTTTTTTCAAAATGTGATTTAACGGATTTCGGGTTTACCTGCATAATTTACCTTCTTGACATTTCAGGAGCTATGCAAAAAATATTCAGCCTGAGCGAACAGCCTTATTGAATTTCCGCTATTTCATCCCAGCTATTGAAATTATAGAACGGAAAGTGTCCGCTTTCAAGCAATTTGTATGGCGCATTGTTTTGCCAGAAGTTTATCTGGTTTTGTGTCGGGATTATCTTGTCGCTGCTGCTAATCAGGGCAAAATCGTAGAATTTTTCATATTCAAAATTCTCTTTTTTGATTCTGTCGTAGAGGCTTTTTAATTCATTTTCTCTGTTTTCGATAGTGCGGCGGACAGGGGTTAGAGAATATTTTTCAAATTCGTCAGGCGTGTTAAAAATATTACGGTAGAATTTGCCTTCCAATCCTGTTTTTGCGTGGCGGAGAGTCAAAAGGAACGGTTTTTGCGGGATTCCGAGGGTGTCGTGAACAGGGAATGGTGTTCCGTTTACGGCAATTTTTCGGTCGAAATCCTTGAACAAATCTTTCAGAATATACCCTGCAAAAACTCCCATTGACCAGCTTATCAGAAATTTTTCGCTATAAGCGCAGGTGTTTAGAAGTTCTAAGTCGTTCCATCTGATTGTGTTGTAGTCATATACGAATAAAACATCTGAATTGTCGCATTCCAGAAATTCAAACGGGTAAAAATCAAAGCTCCAGCCTGCCAGAAATACTATTAGTCTTGAGTTGTTTTGTTGGTTAAGCCGGTGATAGTGCATAATTTATCCAGATCCTTTCCTTCAATGTCTGTTGTGAGCGAAATCCTGATGCGGGAAGTTCCCTCAGGTACTGTCGGCGGACGGATGGGAAGCGTAAAATATCCGGCATCAAAAAGTCTTTTGCACATTTGTTCTGTTTCAGAGTTTCCGCCGATTATAACCGGAATTATGTGGCTTTGGCTTCCGAGTTTATTTCCGAGCGTAAGCATTTTTTTACGTTTTTCAAGAGTAAATGGAAGTTTATTTTCAATAATCCACTTTGAAAAAGCAATGCTTATTGGCGGAAGTGCAGTTGAAAAAATAAAAGAGCGGGCTTTGTTTGTCAGATAATCAATAAGAACTTTGTTACTGACGGCAAAAGCGCCCATAGAGCCGATAGATTTGCCGAAAGTTCCGACAAGAATGTCGATTTCAGGCAGAATTACCAGCGTTTCGCAAATCCCGAGGCCTTTTTCGCCGAAAACTCCAAATGCGTGCGCCTCATCAACGTAAAGAAGGCAGTTGTATTTTTTCTTGAGTTCAATGATTTTTTTCAAATCCGCAATGTCGCCGTCCATTGAGAATACGCTTTCGGTTACGATAATCGCATTATCAAAATTTTTGCGTTCTCTTATCAAAAGCCGTTCAAGACTTTCCATATCATTATGCTGATAGCGGAAAAATTTTCCTCCGGCGAGTTTCATTCCGTCGATTATGCTTGCATGATTAAGCTTGTCGGAAAAAATAACATCATTTTTGCCTGCGATTGAGGATGTAATCCCGACGTTTGCGTGGTATCCGCTATTAAAAATCAAAGCGCTTTCTTTGTTGAATAATTTACATAACAACAGTTCCAATTCTTTATAAATAGGCAAAGTTCCTGTCAAAAGTCTTGCTGAAGCGCTGCCAAGCGGGTATTTTGCACCTGCAAAGTCCAAAAATTCTTGTGTGATTTCTTCATTATCGGCAAACCCGAGATAGTTGTTAGATGAAAGGTTTATAAGCTCTTTACCCTCAAAAGTGATATATTTCCCTGATTTTTGGGAAAAATCTTTAATAGAACGCAGGTGGGAATTATTATTGAGTGCATCCAGTTCTTGTTTGTATTGTTCAAGCATAGCTGAATTTTACCCCAAATCAATATGAAGTTTTGTAACAAAAAATACAATCCTTGAAATTATGTATAAAGTATATACTTTTTATATATAAGAAGTAAAAATAAAGGAGCGAGCAATGGGCGGCGTATCTAACAACTACAATTTAGATTTACAAAAGCTTTACGGAACGCAAAAGACAGGCACACGATCCGTAAACCCAAATACGCTTAAAAATAGAGATCCCAGAATGAGCATGAACGGCAGTATTTTTGCCGGAAACACTGGAGTCAACAGTAATGGTAGTGTATCTCAGACAAAAGACTACAGCGATGTAAGTAAATCTGAGGCTAAACAAATGCTTGCAAATTCTAAATCAGAGGCATCAACGTCTTCAAGTGATATGAATGCCTTTGTGCAAGAGTCCTCAAGCAATCAATCCGCAGCGATGAGCGATATGCAGGATTCAGCACGGATAGAAAAAGACTTGCAGAAACAGACTAAGACACTAAATAAAACGCAAAAAGCATATACAAAATTTGCAAAACAAGAGCTTCAAACACAGAAACAAAATGCACAGCAGATAGAGCAAAACAATATGCAGATGACTCAATTGCAGAGCCGTTTGGATACTGCAATGAGCATGCAGCAGGCATCCGGAGCAACAGGATTTATGGGTGACGGCTCGAGCGAAATAAATGGAATAACTGCAGAATTAGATGCTCTTGGGGCAAACGTAACGAGTTTACAGCAGAACAATACAGTATCAACCACAAATTCAACAAAACAATTCAAAACAATGAGCAAGGCATCAAAGAATGTCACAAAACTTGCTACAAAATATAATAAAGTATCAACAAGCGCAATGGCTAGAACAAACAGAAGTATTGCTGCGACTGAAGCCGGCACTACAAAAGCACAAAAAATTACAATGGCCGGCGGTATTACAACGACTATAGGTTCAGGATTGACAGCATCTGGTTCAGCAATTTTAGCGGCACCGGATATAACAGGAGCCACAAAAGCACTAGGGATGGCACTAACCTTCTCAGGTGCAGGTTTGTCAGTAGCAGGAGGAACGATGACAACAGTCGGCACCAAAGGGCAGGATTCCGGTGCTGCAGCGCATGCAAGCTTGATGCAGGCAGGAGCAGCAATCGGTGGCGCGCTAAAATCATCAAAAGGCGCTACAACAGAAGCCAATAAAGCTTTAAAAACTTCGACCCAGGATAATAAAGCACTTGAAAAACAAAATCAACAGGTAAAACAGGGTGTTGATAATGCAGTAAATACAAATGCAGAATTGACGACCAGGGCTCAAGGTGCAGCCCAGTCTGTACCAACCGGCGGCGGACAGGAAGGCGGAGGACTTGCTGTTGCAACAAGCAATAACCAGAGTATGACCGGCGGAGCTGATACAGGAATGACAAATCCAATCAGTGCAAGCCCGAGTTTTGCAAGTTCAACTAAAGCTATAATGACAAATTACACAGCAAATATGGGAAGTTTTGGAAAAACAGAAAATCAGAATAATGAAGTTCCAAATCCAACAAACGGTTCAACATTTGCAATGAATGCCGGTGATAATCCAAATATCCGTAAAAAAACCGAGGTATAATAAAATTAATTCAATGAAATAAAATTGATTTTTGTTAATTAGATTCTGCCGTATAAAAATTGGCTATGTGATAGGCTTGATTTATACGGCTTTGTTTTAAAATCGTAAAAATCGGGCATGTTATATGATGTATATGATATTAGAGAAGCTAAAGAGTCTATTCTTGCATTTTATCTGCAAAAACAACTGTAGATTTGTTTTTTGCGCAATTACTCTGCCTGAATTTTTGCTCACTATGGC
>CALUTA010000146.1 GCA_944323585.1 Candidatus Gastranaerophilales bacterium | reverse complement strand
GGTATAACTGCCGTCGTCGTTGTATTTGTAGGTGTCTGTATAGTTAACGGTTTTGCCGTCTTCTTTGTAGTATGTCTGTTTTACCGGTTTTTCATCCGCATTGTATTCTTCGACATTTTCTAAGGTGCCGTCATCTCTGTAATCATTTGCTTTAACTAACTTTCCATTTTCATCATACTGACGTTCATAATCCAGTTTGTCACTGCCCGATTGAGTTTCAAGTTCCGCAATTTTCTTGCCGTTGTTGTCATATTCAGTTACTACGCAATATTCATTTTCGGCATCACCTTTATTATAAATACGTTTTACTTCTCTGCCGTTCGAGTCAGTCCAGATTTCGCAAGCGTCGTCATAAGCGTCTTTACCTTGTTTTGCAGTTACACCTTCCGGCGGCTCTTTAGCTTTTGCATAGGGATTTGCAGCAAGCCTTTCCTGCGGAGGTTGCTGTTGAGCAGCTTTCGGGTTTTCAGCGGCTTTCGGGTTTTCAGCAGCCGTCGGGTTCTCTGCAGCCTTCGGATTTTCAGCAGCCGTCGGGTTCTCTGCAGCCTTCGGATTTTCAGCGGCTGTCGGGTTCTCTGCAGCCGTCGGATTTTCTGCAGCCGGAGCGTTCTTAATCACTACGCCCATTGCCTCATACAACTGTGCAGTTTCTTCTGCCGTAAATTCTATCTGCTGATCCGGATGTACTATAAAACTATTATGCCAGCCGGCTTTTGTCTTGTCGGTCCCGCCTCCAAATATTGAGGCTTTGCCTTCGGCTTTTCTGTTATTCTGAAGTTCTATAAGTTTGTCCAGAACAGCGTTCCACTCTTTTGCCGTAATCTTGCCGTCTGTAAGTTCTGCGGTCTTGTTCTTTATCATCTCATCTACAAGATCTTTCAGGGCATGGGTAATCCCGTAATTCTTCTTAATCTTAATTGTTGCAGGATTAATGCTTGGCACATTTTCACTCATAATGAATCTCCTATGTTATATTCCGTATGATATACATATATAAAGTTTATATGCCCGTAAAAATTGCGCTTTATATTATGCGATTTTTTGCGTTTTTCAGCCCAAATCCTTGTCATTGACCGAAAAAAAAACTATAAAATTATTCTTTACAATTTGTAATATTTCATATGTTTATATTAGTGTATATTTTGCCAAAAGGTTATATAATAAAATAAACTGATTTGAATAAGTCGGTTGATTTTAATTAATAAATCATTAAATTTGAAGAATAAAGGATGATTAAGATGAATAAAAATTTAGCGTTATTTTTATCCGCAGTATTAATACTCGGCGCGGTTTCAACCGTTAAAGCAGCAGAAACCGGTTTGAAACCGGATGCGGTAATTAATGAATCGACTATTCCGAAATCGGAGGTTGTTGAGCCGCCGATTAGCATTACGGCATTTGAATACGACCCACGGCTTTACCCGAAGCCTAATCTTAACCATGCTGTTTCAAGTTATAAAAAAGCTAATTATACAGGTGCCGCTCAGGAGTTGCTTTCTTATCTGGCAAAACATCCAGATGATGCAAAAGCGTATTACTATATGGCTGTGACGCTTGCAAATTTGGGCGATACTGATGCTGCCATTACGGCTTATGAAAAAGTTATAATTCTAAATCCTAACGAAGGCATGGTTGCTTATGCCGCAAAAGGTCGTGACTGCTTGATAGGCGGCCCTTTGTGCGTTGAGTCCGGACTTATGGAAGGTGAAGAACCTGACCCGTTGGATGAATTTATTAATGCCCCCTATGGCGACGGTTTTTCTCCGGAGTTGAAAGAACAGATGAAATATAAAGACTTAGAAAATATTCAGAAAAATATTAACAGGAAACCAACGCTTGATCCTGAAGATGTTCAGGAAATTAAAGATTTTGATAAAGAACATTCCGGCATGGAACTTACAGATAACAAAATTGCGCTTGCGGACGGTGAAGTTTCCAATGACGAAATAGTTGAAGCTTTGCATACTCTGCAAAAAGCAGGCATGAACGTTTCTATTCAGCCGTCAACTCCTAATCCTGCTGCGTTTCAGGATTCACAGGCGGCGCAGATGAGCATGATGCTCGGCGGAAACCGGAATAATAATGATCCGATGACTCAGATGCTTCCGTATATGATGCAGGCCGGTACTAAAGATGGTGCGCAAAATGTCGATCCGCAGGTTCTGCAAACTATGATGATGAGTTCAATGTTGAATAATCTGGATTTCAATACGTCTGATAACGACCGGTAATTATGATTACAACTTATGAAGATGCTAAAAATAAACTTTTGACATTCTCTCTTGATGAGGAATGTCAAAGTTTTTTTCAAAAAAATAATCTTCTCCTTGAACTTGCCTATTCAAAAATATTTACGGATGAACCTCAGCAGGCTGAGGAACTTTTCAGACAATCCTGTGAACAGAATCCAAGATCTCTGTGGGGCGTGAAACTCGCTGGTATGCTGCAAACTAAACCGGTGCCGTATCCTACTTATTTCGAATTAAGAAATTTCCTTGAAATTGATTTGAATCTTTTAATTAATTATGGTAAAACCGCTTGCGCTGATGAAGTTATAAGCTATTCGGATTCGTTCTTTTCCGTTAATCCTGAAGTCTATAAATATATCGGACGTGTGTATTGGAATAATGGGGTGTATTCTTACGGCAAATTTTTTCTCGAAAGGGCAAAAAGTTATTTTTATCAGGATCCGGAACTGCATGTGCTTCTTGCAAATGTTTATCTGGCTGAGGGAAAGCCTGAAAAAGCTATTACTGCTGTTGAAAATTGCCTTGATGTACTTCCTGAATATTATCCCGCTATGGTTTTGAAAAGAAAATTAACGAAAAATTGATAGATAATTATCTTTATGCTACGCTGGTAGCGCAAGTTTTTACAACCCCAAGGAGAGGAATTAAAGATGATTATTATAATGGAGCGCAATGCGACCAAAGTTAATATAGAAAAAGTGCTGGATTTGCTTAAAGATAACGGGTTTAAGGTTAGATGCACAGAAGGCGAAATCCATACGGTTATTGACGCAATCGGCGATAAAACAACTGTTTCACCCGGAAGAATTGCAGCTTTAGATGGTGTTAAAGAAGTTAAGATTATCAGAGAACCTTACCGTCTTGCTTCACGTGACAGCCAGACTGAGGATACCGTAATTACATTTCCTAACGGCGTTAAAATAGGAGGAAATAACAAACCTGTTGCAATGGTCGGGCCGTGTTCCATAGAGGATTATGACGGACTTTTGAAAGTTGCAATTGCCGCAAAAGAAATGGGCTGTCAGTTCTTGAGAGGCGGTGCTTTTAAGCCGAGAACTTCTCCTTATGATTTTCAGGGGTTTGGAGAACAGGCGCTTAAATACCTCAAAAAGGCAGGAGAAGCTACAGGACTTTTAACTGTTTCCGAGGTTATGGACGCTTCTGATCTTGATATGATGTGTGATTATGTTGATGTTTTGCAGATTGGAGCAAGAAACGTTCAGAATTTTAAACTTTTACAGGCTGTCGGAAGGTGCAGCAGGCCTGTTATTCTTAAGCGCGGGCTTGCAAGCACAATCAGAGAATTTCTTCTTGCCGCAGAACATATTATGTATCAGGGAAATAAAAATGTTATTCTTTGCGAAAGAGGTATAAGAAGTTTTGATAATGCATACACAAGAAATGTTATGGATATAGCTTCAATTCCGATTATCAAGAAGTATTCGCATCTGCCTATAATCGTTGACCCAAGCCACGGTACAGGGCAAAGGTATTTGATTGAACCTATGGCAAAAGCAGGGTTGGTTGTGGGCGCAGACGGGGTTATGATAGAAGTGCATAACGATCCTGAAAAAGCTTTGTCTGACGGTAAACAAAGCCTTCC
>CALUTA010000145.1 GCA_944323585.1 Candidatus Gastranaerophilales bacterium | reverse complement strand
TTTGCTCTGTAGTTTAAAAGGTGAGGCAATATGGTATGGTTTCTGCCATGTCGCGGCATAAATGCAACTTTATGAGGGCCGACCGTGCCGATAAAAAGGTTGTCGCTCGGCATCCCGTAAGGAGTTTCAATCCTTACTTCTTCAATATTGTCCAAAAATTTGTAAAATCCTGAACCGCCAAATACACCTATAGTTGCAAGTTTTTTGTTTTCCATTCTGCATCTCCTTAAAAACTGTTTAATTCCTTATTGTAAATATTAGCATAAAAAAATATTATTATAGTAAACTTAATAATTTGACTTTATACTTGACAAATAAATGTAAAATTTACAATTGCTAAACGCTTGTCTTGAGCGGGTTTTGGCGAGTGGCTTTGAGTAAGGGGTTGAAATTTAAAATTTTTGTAATATTATAGATGTATAGATTTGGTTCCTGAAGGTCAAAAAACTTTCAGAGAAAGAGGAGAGAAAAAGACTTTTCAGGGGCTTGCAATTTACAACCAGAGGATTACATTTTGAGAAAATTACTATTAATCACTTTTACACTCATGTGTATGTTTTGTCCTATGTCTGCAAATGCTGCGGATGTGAATACTGTAAAGGCTACTATCGTTAAACATGCACTGGAGATGGGAGTAGATCCTGCAATTGCTCTTTCAATTGCAAGAACCGAATCAGGTTTCAGGCATGAAGCAAAAAGCAGTCATGGGGCTGTCGGAGTATTCCAGCTTATGCCGTCTACCGCCAGAAGAATGGGATTAAACCCGTACCTGCTTAATGATAATATCAAGGGCGGTATTATGTATTACAAGATGATGTACAAAATGTTTGGTTCAATGGAATTGGCGCTTGCTGCTTACAATGCTGGCCCGGGTAACGTAAAAAAATACAATGCCGTGCCTCCTTATGCTGAAACCAAGCGTTTTGTAAACAAAATTATGGCGGATTATCATAATTACAAGGCTAATCCTGATCTTATGATGGTAAAGGCCGCAAAGCCTGTCGCCTCAGCAAAGCCTCCGGCTCCGAAAGTTGAACCTGTTAAGCCAAGTGTCGAGTCGCTTGAGGAATTGCCGATAGAATTGGAAATCGAAGCAACTACACTTGCTATATAGGCTTCAAGAATTTTGAAACATAAAAATAAAAAAAGGAATCTTTTAAAAGATTCCTTTTTTGTTTATTATAATTAAATTTTTTATCCGTTGTATGCTTCATAAAAGGCTTTAAGCAATTCCTGACCTTTAATGATAGATTTATAATTTACGTTTTCTTCAGATGAGTGCATATTTTGAACGTCCGCAAGCCCGACAAGAAACGGAAGAAATTTTTCGCCTTTAGAATTTGTTCTGTTTGCATAAATATGGGTTTCAGCACCTGCGTGGAACGAAGAAATCTCAGGTTTTATGCCGGTCTTTTTAGCAACAGCTTCAAACAAAATCGGGATATAATCGTCGTCAGCTTTTTCAAACGGGGGAAGATGTTCTTCAAATGTTATTTTAGCTTCTGCAACCCCTTGATATTGTCTGTTGAAATCATCAATTTCAAAAATCATTCTGTCTTTCAATTCATTTTCCATCTCACGGCTTGAGCTTCTGATTGAGTAACTGGCATCGGCAGCGGTGTTAATAATATTTGTCACGTTTATGTTTCCGGAAGTAATTCCCCCTATGTTGCAGGAGGTTATGACTTCTCCGTCTTTTGAATAATATACTCCCTGCGGAAGATTTGAAACAATATCAGCGATTAATTTTGCAGCGTTTTCTCTTGAGGTATCGGCGATATCAATTCCGGAATGACCGCCTTTAAAGCTGTTTACGTGGATCTTAACGGTTGTATAGCTTGCGCCTGAGGTCATAAGCTGTCCGAGGCTGTCGCTGTCAAGCACAAGGGCATATTTTGAATTTAGCTTGTCAAATTCAATATTTCTTATACCTGAGGCTCCGTTTTCTTCATCTCTGGTGAAAACAAGTTCCAATTCTCCGTGCGGGGTGTCTGATTTAGACAATTCCGTTGCAAAATAAAGCGCATTTGCAAGTCCGGCTTTGTCGTCGGCACCGAGAGTTCTGCCTTTTGCTCTTATCAAATCTCCGTCAAGATAGGTTACAACAGGGCTGTCATCTCCTATTACATCCATATGCGCCGACAAAAGAAGCGGCGGTTTGGTTGTGTCTGTTGCCGGAATTTTAATCAGGACATTCTGGTAATTATCAAGCCTATATTCAAGTGAATTTTCTTTGCAGTATTTCCCGAGCCACTCAATTACTTTTTCTTCCTGCAATGACGGTGACGGAATTTCTGCAAGTGTGCAGAATAAATCTATCAATTTATTTTGTTCTCTCAATTCTTCAATAAGCATATCAAACTCCTTGGTAAAATCTGTCCGTCACAGTATTATAACACAGAAAATAATTATTTTATACTATATTTAAAAAATCTTTGAAAGTTTATAATGTTTTATCTTAGAAAAGCAATGCTGACACCGTCTCCGCCTTCGCCTTCGCCGCCGGGCCTGAAATCTTTCAGATAAGGCGACGTTTTTAAAAATTCTCTGACAGCGGATTTAAGAGCACCTGTTCCGTGTCCGTGGATAACTGTGACTTCACTGAAGCCGGCAAGGCTTGCCTGATCGAGAAACAGTTCCAATTCGTCAAGCGCATCTTCTACTGTTTTGCCTCTGATGTCGCATCTGTTTGAGATTTCCCGTTTTCTGAGTTCAAATCTTTCTGTCATTACGGGTTTATAGCCGGTGGATTTTGTTTCATATTTTTTGTCATAAGGGGCTAGTTTATTTTTATCCATCTGAGTTTTAATATTTCCCATCTGCACCAGAACTTTTCCTTTTTTGTCAGGTTTTGAAAGAAGGGTTACAGTCTGGTGAAGTTCTTTTACAAGAAGTTTGCCGCCGATTTGAATGTTTTCAAAATCAACGGGAGCGTAAGTGTTTTTTTCATCAAATTCATCAAGTTTTTCTCTGAATCCCTGCTCCAGTTTTGCAAGTCTTGAATACGATCTGCGTGCTATTTTTTCTGATTTTTCTTTGCGCATATCATCAATAATTGATTTTAATTCGGCTCTTACTTCAAGCATTTCGTAGTCAAATTTTGTTTTAATATTTTTGATAGTTTTTTTCTTGTCTTTTTTAATAGCCTCAAGATTTTCTTCATATTCTTTTTTAAGTTCGTCGGCTTCTTCTTTTGCGATTTCTGTGCTTTTAAGATTGTCGCTCAACTCCTGCTGGGTTTGCTGCAATTTTTCAACCACAAGAATTGACGGGTCTTTTTGTTCTATCAAAATTTCTTTGGCTTTTTCTGTTATTTTTTTGTCAAGTCCGAGGTTTGCGGAAATTGCAATAGCGTTGCTAAGTCCGGGAATTCCGATAAGCAGTTTGTATGTCGGCTTGAGCGAATTCGTGTCAAATTCTACGGAAGCGTTTTTGAAATAAGGATTTGAATATTCAAGAGCTTTTAATTCTCCGTAGTGAGTTGTAATGGTTGAGTAAACGCCTTTTCCGGCAAGAGATTCAAGAATAACTTTAGCGAGCACCGACCCCTCCTGAGGGTCTGTGCCGGCACAGATTTCATCAAGAAGAACATAAGTTTCTTCGTCTGATTTTTCCGTAATTTCAATAATATTTTTCATATGGGATGAAAAAGTCGAGAGGCTCTGCAAAATACTCTGATCATCTCCGATATCCGCAAAAACTTTTTTGAACGGATAAATTTTTGCCATTGTGCAGGGGAGAAAAAATCCCGCCTTAGCCATAAGAATAAACAGTCCGATTGTTTTGATTGTAACGGTTTTTCCGCCGGTGTTGGAGCCCGTAATTATTATTGATTTATAATCTTTTCCTATTTCAAAATCGTTTG